>JAITCS010000043.1 GCA_031282935.1 Cellulomonadaceae bacterium | reverse complement strand
AGAACGGCGTCGCGCACATGGCGAGGGTAGCACGGTTCAGCCCCCGCCACCCCGAGCGGCGGCGTTTCGACTGGCGACATTTTGGATGGCGGCGACGATTCGAGCGCTCGCTTGGCCGTCGCGGAGCGACATGGTTTGCGCCATCCGGGCGTCGAAAGGCGGCCCCGGCACCCTGCAATTTCTGACAATGTCGGAAATTGCAGTAACCACCTCGGGCACGGTTTCGCACACCGGCCCAAAACCATCGTCCTCATACTCGAAATACCCGCGCCCGCCGATATGCGTACCGCTAAAGAAACGCTCTTTATCGAACTGGAAATAAACCACCGGACGGTCAACTAGAGCCGCCTCAAAAGCGATAGAAGAAAAATCAGTGACCACCACTGCCGCGTGCGCCAAAACATCTTGCACATCATTATCCAGGTAATTCAAGTACGTCACGCCAGGCAGCGGGCGACTTTGCAGTATTTCACCTAGAGCGGGGTGCGGCAAAATAGCAATTTCGAGATTATTATTTACGGCTAACTCTTGCAGTTTCGGGTTTTGCGCTAAGGCAGTCCACTGCCCAATAAAAGGGGAATCCCAAAACTGACTATTCGATTGCCGCTTATTGCCCAACCCAATGCCTCCGCTCACCAAATCCTTGCGCCAAGTAGGCATCAAAACCACCAAATTACGAGCATTTGCGGGCACTAGGGCCGCTTTGGCAAGCAAAGTGTCATGGCGGGGTTGCCCGGAAAGCAACACTTGGGAAGGGCTAAACACATATTCGGTATTAGGCCCCGAGATTGCCTCATATTCCGGCCGGGAAGAGGTGACCATAAGCGAAATCGGCTTTGGGTTAATCCATTTCGATAAATCGTAATTAATAACTCCGTGTTGCAACCACGTGAAACGCCAAGGCCGCCGCCGCAGCCACCACACCACGGGCGGAGAAACAACATAATGATCAATCTGCGAGGAAACCAATTCTTGGCATTGCGTGAGCGCTAAAGCGTGCTGCCAAGACCCGTATGAAATAAGCCTAAATCCCTGGGCGGAAAGTTTCGCCCAATCTTTGGAATTGCGCCGCAACACGAACCAGGCGTTTATCTCGGGGTGTTTATCGCGCAGGTAACGATACAGATGCTCCGCGTTATCGTGAGCCTCAGTATCCCTATCCATCAGCAGCCAACAGCCGCGATATTTCGCGGCACCAGGCAACCGCCGCCAGAACCAAGCCGGGCGCGGTTGAGCCTGCCGCCGCCACGCGAGGTCGCGCCGAATGACCCACGGAATGACATTTTGCGGCAGCTTCATAAGTTTATTATCTTACAGCGCTAGACTAAACCCGTGACCCTTGACCCCGGTGTGGCCTACGGGCTGAATGCAGGCGCGAAGCGGGCGGCGCCACCCCTGCCGCCTGCCGAGGCCGAGCAGCTCGCCCTCCAGCACGGGTTGCGGGCCCAGGGCGCCAGGCCCCCGCTGCGGCGTTACACGCGGTCAATGCTGGCGCGCAAAGATTTGATTTGGGAGTTGGCCGATACCAGCGCATACGCCCGGAATCAGGGCTCTTACTTGGGGCAGGCTTGGGCGGTGCTTGACCCAACCCTGTTGGCGCTGTTTTACGTGATCGTTTTTGGGCTGCTGTTCCCGCCCAACGCGGAATTTGTCAGAAATGCGGTTAGTTTTATCACCGTTGGTATTTTCACTTACTCTTATTTCCAGAACTCGTTATTGGGTGCCACAAAGTCAATGCGCACCAGGCTGGATTTGATTCAGTCGCACCAATTCCCGCGCGCTGTGATTCCGATTTCAACAGTGCTTACGGAGTCCATCAGGTTTTTCCCGGCGATGGCGGTGATGATGGCTATCACTTGGTTATCCAGGTTTTTGCCCACCATGCCAGCGGTGCCGATTACTTGGCGCTGGCTACTAGTGATCCCGGCGTTTTTGCTGCTCACCGCCTTTAGTGTGGGCATGGCCTTGATTTTCGCTCGGTTTGGGGCGGCCTTGCCTGACTTAGCGAACGTGCTGCCATTCTTTTTGAGTTTCCTGATGTTCGGATCCGGCGCCATGTTTGCGATAGGCCAATTCGCGCACATTTTGGGCCCTTTCTTAATGCGGGTACTAACCTATCAGCCCGTGGGCGTATTCATTTACCTAATGCGTTCCGCATTGCTGAATGAACCGAGTGCGCCCCCCAACGCAATGATGTGGTTTTGGGGCATATTGTGGGCGGTATTAGCGCTGGTGCTCGGGTACGTGTTCTTCTGGAGTGCGGAGGAAACTTATGGCCGCGAATGAGTTGGGCGATATCTCCGTCATCTGCAATGACGTTCACGTTACCTACCGCGTATTCGGGGGTCGTTTAGGCGGCACCACCGCAAAAAGAATGCCGCTGCTTTCGCGCGCTATTGACTTGGGGCGGCCAAGCAATGGGCCCACAACCCAGGTTAAGGCTGTGCGCGGGGTTTCTTTTGTGGCGCGCACAGGCGAATCCATCGCGCTTATCGGAACAAACGGCTCGGGCAAATCCACGTTATTGCGGGCTATTGCCGGGCTATTGCCAGTAACTAGCGGGCACGTTTATGTGGCTAGTGAACCGGCTTTACTAGGCGTGAATGCTGCGCTAATGCGCCAACTTTCCGGTTCTCGAAATATCGTGGTGGGCGGTTTGGCGGCCGGGCTAAACCGAAAACAGACTTTGGAACGTTCTGGCGAGGTGGCCGATTTCGCTAATTTGGGCGATTTCCTTCAGCTTCCGCTCAGCGCCTATTCTGCGGGCATGTCCTCTCGTTTGCGGTTTGCTATTTCCACTATCGCCACCCCCGATATTTTGATGATAGACGAGGCGTTGGCCACTGGAGATGCGGGCTTCCAAAAGAAGAGCGGGGAACGCATTGAGCAGATCAGGAAAAACGCTGGGACGGTGTTTTTCGTTTCCCATTCGCTTGACGATGTGCGGCGCATGTGCAATAGGGCGATCTGGCTGGATCGCGGGGAAGTGGTTCTTGATGGGGATGTTAATGTGGTGGCGGACGCGTACGATATTCACGTCAAGAACGCGATGGACGCGCCCACCGGAACCACTAGTGGGTAACGGTTGGGGCAGTGCGTAACGATTGAGGATAATGTGAGCAAGAAAAGAGCGCCGCTGGCCGGGGTGACAATTACCGCTAGAGAGATATTGTTCGCCGCTGGGCTTTTCGCGCTTTTCTTGTCGGCCGCTTTAGCGCCGTTTTTCTTTCGCAGTAATTCGGTTGCGTTAGCGGCAATCGCGTTGGGGAGTGTAGCGCTCTGGGCGTGGCTCTTTTTGAGCCTGCAACGGGTGCGCCGCGATATCCGGGTAGTTCGGGATTTGCAGCGCAACCTGGCGACTTTGGTCGAAGACCTCAGTGCCCAAGAAATCTCGACCATTGAATCCCAAGCAGCCGCTTTGGTGGAGGTGAGCGAACGAGAGGCCGGGAAAACAGTTTCGGAGTCAAAGCGGATAACGGACAAGTTCACCCAAAAGACCATCGGAACTGTTGAGCGGGAAATGGATCAGCTAAACCAGAGTTTGGCCGGTGAAATCCGGTTGTTGCGGGAGGAGTCGCTGGCCGCCGCCGCATCCAGAGTGGCCATTTTGCAAGAATTGGCGCAGATAAAGAGCGCCCTCGCCGCTGGTTCAGACCATGCGGCGTGAAGCGGGGGCGCAGACAGGGTGGTTTCGACAGGCTCAACCACCGGCAGGCGGGGGGTAGGAGAATGCGGGTTGAGGCGGGGGGGCAGCCAGGGAGGTTTCGAGTGGCTTAACGGCCGGCAGGCG
>JAITCS010000003.1 GCA_031282935.1 Cellulomonadaceae bacterium | reverse complement strand
AATCATCGGTGATGTCAGACCCTTGATTTACGGCGACCCAAAACTCCCCTGGATTCCGTGAATCTGTGGCTACCGACAAACCGCCGCCAGCAAACGAAGCTGCCGCCAAACCGGTCTGGTTTGGATCACCTGAAAGCGGACTCAGGATATGTACCATTCCAGAGGGCCGTAACGCTGAATTAGGATGGGAAAAAGATCGTGCCTCGATGCCAGAATTATTCAAGCATGTGATAAATCGGTGAACAAAGTTGCCACTCGGCAGTGATTCCCTGATTTCTTGCGCACTAGTGCCACTCTCTCCATCACAGGCACCGAGAGAAATCACCGCGAAGAAAGCTAATACAATGGCGGTGATCCGTGTACGTGATGGCGTGGCACTGATATTCATGTTATCGGCTCGTGCCTTGGGCACGAATCATTGGTACCGAGGCGGACACCCTTGCTTCGGAATTCGAACCCCATGACCAGCCGGTAGTGTGCTCGGCGCCGGTAGGGAGGACAAATGTCCCTCTCACTCCGATTTGACTGCAGTTCCCCCCTGCCCACAAAGCAACTGCGGTGTTGCCTTCAGTGAAATCGAAAGTAAAACATCCACCGGCTGCTTCCGCTTCCGGTGCTGCGGCAATTGCGCCAGAGAAAGCGAGGCCTAGTGCGGCTCCGAATAGGGCGATTCTGCGGACTAGAGATTGGCGGGTTTTGGTGTTTGTCATTTGATGTCCTCTCACTTGTTGGGCGATAGTCGCTGAAACCGTGACGAGAACATCGGCGTTCTGTCAGCCCGCGACTTGTTGAGGACTCGGCGCGACTACTTGGCGCACATTCTGCCTACAGAAGCAATCACAAACTAGACCGTGGCGCGTATTGAAAATTTTTTATGCTTCTTTTATCCATCGTGACAATTTGACGCCCGCGCACGCATCAAACTGCGATAGGTATCCCAGAAATAACAACGTTTCTTGCCAAAATGAGTACTGGACAGCAATAACCAACGATGGTGTGAGAGGTAGCCCTTTATGAGCAGCGGCGAGCTACTTTCGATTCCCATCGATGAGCGCCCGCTGGTTCCCGCACCTGATATCCGGCATCGGTGGTGGAAGTGGCTTTTTGCTGCACTCGCGGCACTCGCCCTTGTAGCAATCGCCATATTTGCGTTTCGACCAACCGGCTTCGCAAGGGCTGGCGTGGGTGGGACAGCCGCCTCCAACCAGCCGATCACCACTCCAGTAGTTATGGCAACGCTTATTGATGAGGTACGGCTAAATGGCCAGCTTGGTTTCGGTGAAATCGTCGAGTTTCCGAGATTGAATGGCATTTTAACAGCGTTACCGGTTGCGGGTAGCGAAGTGCAACATGGCGAGCAGGTATATGAAGTAGATGGTGTGCCGGTGGTGCTGTTCCAAGGCACGCGGCCATTTTGGCGAGAACTCAACCTTGGGGCGATGCCAGGTGAAGACGTACGGCAGCTTGAAACGAATCTAGCCGCGCTCGGGTTCTACACTGGGACACCTGACACCTATTTCGATTCGCAAACCGAATTAGCCCTTCGCGCTTGGCAGCAAAGTCTAGGCGCCCCGGTCACTGGGGTTTTCTCGCCTAATGCGGTGATAGTGGCTGCTAGCGACTCGGTGCGGATACATCAAGTCGCAGCTCGCTTGGGGGATACTGGTGTGACACCGGGGACTTTCTCAGAAACGGAGTTGCGCGCCACCATACCGTTGACTTTCGCCCAGGCTCGAGATTTGACTGCTGGCACTCCTGTTATCGTGGCAATCCCTGGTGGGGTTGACATATCTACGGAGATATCAGCGGTAGATCCCGGCGGTCTGCCTACTGGATTAGGTGGATTAACCAGCGGCGCGGCAACGATTTACTTTGTGGGCGGCGACCAGGCCGCCGTCGCAGCCGTTGGGGCAGTAGGTGTTCGAGTCACGGTGGTGGACGATAGCGATCAACCTCCCACGTTGGTGGTGCCAGCGGTCGCACTTATTGCGCCGCCGGGCGGCGGGTACGCCGTGGAAATCTGGGATGGCGCAACAATCCGGCGGGTTCCGGTAGAAATCGGGTTGGTGGCGGATGCGCGCGTGCAGATTACTGGTGGTGATTTGCGGGCAGGCGACGAAGTGGTGCTGGCGCGATAATGCCCGATAACACCGCACCTGTTATTGAAGTCCGAGAAGTGACGAAAACCTATCCAGGGCCACCACCGTTGACCGTTTTGCAACCCACTTCCCTTAAGATTATGCCTGGTGATCAAGTGGCTATTCTTGGCCCGTCCGGGTCGGGGAAATCCACGCTATTGTCCATTCTCGGAATTCTTGACGACCCCACTTCCGGAAATGTGTTTGTGGATGGGATAGATGTGACTTCTTTAGCGGAAAAACAACGCTCAGCAATTCGCGCCGCTTGGATTGGTTTTGTATTTCAGCAATTCCACCTCATCCCAACGCAAAGCGCGGTTCAGAATGTTAGTAACGGCTTACTCTATTCTGGTGTTACCTATCGCGAACGGAATCGGCGGGCAAAAGAGGCCCTTACCGCTGTGGGCCTTGGGCATCGGCTCACCCACCGGCCTGGACAAATGTCTGGCGGTGAACAACAACGCGTCGCCATTGCCCGCGCTCTAGTTAGAGAACCCGCCGTACTATTCGCTGATGAACCTACCGGCGCCCTCGATTCCGCCACTGGTGAAGCGATTGTGGGGTTATTGGCTGGCGTCGCTGATCGAGGGACTGCCGTGGTTGTGGTGACCCACAATGAAGAAATCGCGAGCCGCTTTCGTCGGATTATTCGACTGCACGATGGTGTCGCTACTGAAGCATATCGCGGAACGGACAACAAGAGCGATGCGACGGCGGTTATTGAGGCAGCCGCATGAACGAGGCTTCGCTAAATCCGCGCCGGGACGATTTGCTCCGCCCGCGCCGCCTTTCTTTCCGAGATTTGTTGGGCACCGCGTGGATCGGCGTGGGCGGGCGCCCGCAACGCACCGCGTTAGCTGCGCTCGGAGTCGCCCTCGGCATTGCCGCGCTTGTCGCGTTGACCAGCGCATCGGCCTCTAGCCAACAACAGATTCTGAACGATTTGGATGCGTTGGGAGCAAACCTTGTTATCGTCGGCCCCGGCAATGACGCAACAGGCGACGCCGTGTTTCTGCCCCAGTTTGCGCCCGAGGCCATAGCGAGGCAACCTGGGGTGCGTTCCGTTGGGGTGTTGGATTATTTTCCGCTAGTTTCCGGGGTTTACCGCTCCGATTTGGTGCCGATAACCGAAACCAGTGGTATCCATGTCACCACAGCCCGTCCCGATGCGTTTGAAGCAATAGGTGCAACCCTCGCTAGGGGCCGCTGGTTTGACGACGTGACCCGAGCCTTGCCTGTCACCGTACTCAGTGCTATCGCTGCTGCGCGGCTCGGCGCGCAAGTTGGTGACAATGTGTATATAGACGGGCAGTGGTACGGCGTGCTTGGAATCCTGTCCGATAGTGGGGTGGCATCCGGGCGACTGGACGGTGCCGCAATTTTAGGTGATGCTTGGGTGCGGGATAACTTCGCCGGACAACATAGCGGAATCGGTGAAATACAAGAAATCTATGTCCGTGCTGAGCCGGGTATGGTAGATACTGTCCGGGAGGGCCTTGCTCGGGTGGCGAACCCAGCCACGCCACATTTTGTTGCCTTATCAGGAGCAAGTAACCTGGCCGATGCGCGGGCGCTGACGGATGATACTTTGGCAACTCTCGGATTGGCGCTGGGCGGGATATCGCTGCTGGTCGGTGGGGTTGGGATCGCTAATACGATGGTGGTCACAGTTTTAGAACGACGGGGTGAAATCGGGTTGCGGCGCGCCCTCGGGGCCCGGCCCGGACAAATCGCCGCGCAGTTTGTGGGCGAAGCTATTGGGATATCCTTAATCGGGGGCTTGGCTGGATTGATATTAGGGGTGATTGCCGCAATCGTTATCGCGCTGATAACCGGACAGCCTATTGTTATTCCGTTTGCCGCAATAGTTGTCGGCCCACTGCTATCCGTTATCGTCGGAGCTATTGCGGGGCTGCAACCTGCAATCAAGGCCACCCGCTTATCCCCAACCACCGCCCTACGCGCGATCTAGTTGCTTCGAATTAGGGCCAGAACTCGCGGGGCGGGCGATCTGCTGCACGTCGCTATCCGTAGAAGACGCAGAGCCAGATGCAGGGCGGGTTTGCGGAGGTATAGGCGACGCGGTGCTTTTCGTGCGGTTCGATGAGCAGGGTGTCGCCAGCGGCGAGGGTGACGGTTTCGCCATCGGCATACTCGATTACCGCTTGGCCCGATATTAGTGCCACGAACTCAGTTTCGGCCTGGTCATACCAATCGGTGGTCTGCCCAGAGCTGACGATCCGCTCCACTCGCACGCCGCCGTCGGACAGCAGCACATCGGTCTGCTCAGCGTCCATTGGCCTGCTAGGCAGGTCGAGAATGTTAATCGGTGCAAAAGCCACTAGAGGTCGCCGCGAGCTTGGTGAGTTTGGCGGATGGTGTGCGCAATTTGGGCAATCTCGGTGGGCGTGAACACCTGATCGTGGTGCGCGCGGAACTTTGCCAACTCCGGCGCGGGGTCAACACCTTGCCTGTTCAGGTGCGCAACTAAGGCATCCTCGGCGTAATACACGGCGGAAATTGGGCGTTTGGCGCGAATCAGGTCAAACGCTTCTGCGGCGCTGAAACCGCGATCAAGCAGAATAGCGAAAGCGGTTGAAGGCCCCCGATTTATCCCCATATGGCAGTGCGCTAACACCTTTTTGCCCTGGGCGTGGGCAGCGCGCGCAATCGAAACCGCTTTTGCGAAATGGTTGGCAGACATTTTGTGGCCACCGTAATCATCTTCTGGTAAATGGTGGTATTCTATTTCAGGATACTGCGCCCAGATATCGCCGTCGTCGGCCTCAATACGGCAATCAATAATAACGCCCACCTGTTGCGCCAATAAGTCCTCAACTTGTTCGGCGGCTAACACTGGGTCATATTCGAAGTCGCCCCCCGTGGCCAGGGTGTCGGTGAGCCAGGTCAGGTTCGCGCGCGTCGGCTGGGGCGCTGGGCGGTGCAGGGGGAGGCGTTTATTCGGAGCAGCGGTACTTCGAGAGGCCATGCCACCCATCCTAGCTCCAACTCAAAAGAAGAAAGGCGCAACCCCCGCGAACCGGCAAGGCGACGCGGCCCCGCACACCAGCAAGGCGGCGCGACCCAGGCGCGACCACGGCGCAGCCCCGACGTGTCGCAAGCAGGCTCCGGCCCCCCAAGCATAACGGCACAAACACTACCTTACGGACAAGAGGGCGTTCAATTTAGGCCAGAAAATCAGATTGCGACGAAAACTAGTTACTATATTGGACGCCGTTGCCAAAACTGCTAGATACTTGTAATAGTGTTGCACCTCACACCAACGTCCGCCCGCCCGCGCCCAAACACCAGCGGCAAGTCGCTATTTGACAAGCCGCGTTTTGACGTGAGCAGAGTTCGTAGGTAGGCCGCAAACCGTAACGCGAATAGACCGCGCAACCCCTGCAGGGAAGGATACCCCTTGGCTGCCACGCGCACACCCGTAGCTCCAACACCTGAATCGATTATCCAGCGAACCGCGTCACCTCGCGTGTCGTTCGCTCGAATCGCTGAACCGAATGACCCGAAATCTGGGGCACCCTTATTGCCCGATCTTTTGGCGTTGCAAACCGAGAGCTTTGACTGGCTGCTCGGCAACGAGGCTTGGCAGGCGCGAGTCGCCGCCTCGGATGGCTCTATTCCAGATAAAAGCGGTTTAGAGGAAATATTTGAAGAGATTTCCCCTATCGAGGATTTTGGGCAGACCATGTCCTTGACGTTCTCGAACCCGTATTTTGATGAACCCAAGTATACGCCTGAAGAGTGCCGGGAAAAAGACCACACCTATTCCCGTAACCTTTATGTGACGGCCGAGTTCACCAACTATACCACCTTTGAGATTAAATCCCAAACCGTGTTTATGGGCGAGTTTCCCATTATGACTCCGCGCGGCACTTTTATCATTAGTGGCACTGAGCGGGTAGTGGTTAGCCAGTTGGTGCGTAGCCCTGGGGTTTATTTTGAGCGCGTGCCCGATAAGACCTCCGATAAGGATATCTTTAGCGCAAAGATTATCCCCACCCGTGGGGCTTGGCTAGAGTTTGAGATTGACAAGCGGGACGCGGTTGGTGTTCGTATTGACCGTAAGCGTAAGCAATCTGTTACAGTTTTGCTGAAGGCGCTTGGAATGACGGAGCAGGAGATTCGCGAGGAATTCGCTAATTATCCTACTGTGTTGGAAACCTTGGAAAAGGACACTGTTCATACCCAAGACGAAGCGCTGGTTGACATTTATCGTAAGATTCGCCCGGGCGAACCCCCCACGGTTGAGGCTGGTCGCAACCTGCTAGACAATTTCTACTTTAATGCCAAGCGTTATGATTTGGCGAAAGTGGGCCGTTACAAGGTTTGCAAAAAGTTGGGCTTGCAAGGTGAATTGTCTGAATCGGTTTTGCGCCTTGAGGATATCATTGCCACGATTAAGTATCTCGCGGCTTTGCACGCCGACCAAGCGACTTTGCCAGGGGTAAACAAGAACGGTGAGCCTATTGAGGTTCGCGTCGAAACAGACGATATTGACCACTTCGGCAACCGCCGTATTCGTGCTGTTGGCGAACTGATTCAGAACCAAGTTCGCACCGGGTTGAGCCGCATGGAGCGCGTGGTGCGCGAGCGCATGACCACGCAAGATGTCGAGGGCATCACCCCGCAATCGCTGATCAACATTCGCCCGGTAACGGCCGCGATTCGTGAGTTCTTCGGCACTTCGCAGTTGTCGCAGTTCATGGATCAGAACAATCCGCTGGCCGGTTTGACCCACAAGCGGCGCCTGAACGCGCTCGGCCCTGGCGGTTTGTCACGGGATCGCGCTGGCATGGAGGTTCGTGACGTTCACCCCTCGCACTACGGTCGCATGTGCCCGATTGAGACCCCGGAAGGCCCGAACATCGGTCTGATCGGTTCGCTGGCGTCGTTTGGTCGCATCAACCCGTTCGGGTTCATCGAAACCCCGTACCGCAAGGTCGAGAACGGGCAGGTCACCGACCAGATTGACTACCTGACGGCCGATGACGAGGATCGTTACGTTATTGCCCAGGCCAGTTCTCCGCTGGACGACGCAGGCCGCTTTACTGGCGACCGCGTTTTGGTGCGGATCAAGGGCGGCGAGACCGATGACGTGGCCCCCGATCAGGTAGAGTACATTGACGTTTCTCCACGTCAGATGGTGTCTGTTGCTACTGCGCTGATTCCGTTCCTTGAGCATGACGATGCGAACCGCGCGCTCATGGGGGCGAACATGCAGCGCCAAGCCGTGCCGCTGGTGCAGAGCGAAATGCCGTTGGTTGGTACTGGCATGGAGCGCCGTGCCGCGATTGACGCCGGTGACGTGGTTGTCGCCACTAAGCCGGGCGTGGTTACTGAGGTGAGCGCTGACGTTGTTATCGTTTCTAACGATGATGGCAGCACCAGTTCTTATCGCGTACATAAGTTTGTGCGTTCTAATCAGGGCACTTCTTACAATCAGCGCGTAATTGCTACTGAGGGTGATCGCGTTGAGGTCGGTTCGGTTTTGGCTGATGGCCCCGCCACCGATCAGGGCGAGTTGGCTTTGGGTCGTAACTTGTTAGTCGCGTTTATGAGTTGGGAAGGTTACAACTACGAGGACGCGATTATTCTAAGCCAGCGTTTGGTTGAAGACGATGTATTGAGCTCCATTCATATTGAAGAATATGAAGTTGATGCGCGCGATACTAAACTGGGCCCCGAAGAAATCACCCGCGAGATCCCAAACGTTTCCGAAGAAGCGTTAGCGGATTTGGATGAGCGCGGTATTATCCGAATTGGTGCCGAGGTTGACTCTGGTGATGTGCTGGTTGGTAAAGTCACCCCGAAGGGTGAAACTGAACTAACCCCAGAAGAGCGTTTGCTTCGCGCTATCTTTGGTGAAAAGGCCCGCGAGGTTCGTGACACTTCCTTGAAAGTGCCGCACGGTGAGCGCGGTACTGTTATCGGAGTTCGTACATTCTCGGCAGAAGATGGCGACGAATTGCCTACCGGCGTAAATGAAATGGTGCGTGTGCATATTGCGCAACGCCGTAAGATTACCGTTGGCGACAAGTTGGCGGGCCGCCACGGTAATAAGGGTGTTATCTCCCGCATTTTGCCGCAAGAAGACATGCCTTTCTTGCCCGACGGCACTCCGGTTGACGTTATCCTGAACCCGTTGGGTGTGCCTGGCCGTATGAACGTGGGTCAGGTCATGGAAACTCACCTCGGGTGGGTTGCCAGCCGGGGTTGGGACATCAACCAAGCCGAGGGCGACCCGAGCTGGAAGGCGCACGTGCCTGAGATCGCGCAGCGTTCCGAGCCGTGGACGCCAGTTGCCACCCCAGTATTCGACGGTCTGGCCGAGGATGCTCTGCAGGGCCTGCTGAGCACCACGTTGCCTAACCGTGACGGCGTACGCATGATGGGCAAGCCGTTTGTGCGCACCAGCCGTGAGGTCAACGCCGAGGGCGAGGTTGTGCTGGAGAACGATGAGGTGCTGGTGCCTGGGCAGCCGGGCAAGGTGTTCCTGTTCGATGGCCGCAGCGGCGAGCCGTTCCCTGACCCGATCTCGGTTGGCTACATGTACATCTTGAAATTGCACCACTTGGTGGATGACAAGATTCACGCGCGCAGCACTGGCCCTTATTCGATGATTACCCAGCAGCCTTTGGGCGGTAAAGCACAATTCGGTGGGCAGCGCTTTGGTGAGATGGAGGTTTGGGCGCTTGAAGCTTACGGCGCCGCGTACACTCTCCAAGAATTGTTGACCATTAAGTCTGACGATATCCCCGGCCGAGTTAAGGTTTATGAGGCTATCGTGAAAGGCGAGAACATTCCCGATTCCGGTATTCCGGAATCATTCAAGGTGTTGCTGAAAGAAATGCAATCCTTGTGTCTGAATGTGGAAGTGCTCTCTGCTGATGGCGAACTAGTTGATATGAGAGATAACGACGAAGAGGTTTATGCGGCCGCAGACGACCTTGGCATCAACTTATCCTCGCGTCCCAACGCAGCATCTTCAATTGACGAAATTTAAGTAGGGTTTTTATGCTAGACGTTAACGTTTTCGAGGAATTGCGCATTGGGCTGGCTAATGCAGATGATATGCGGGCGTGGTCGCACGGTGAGGTAAAAAAGCCGGAAACCATCAACTACCGCACGCTCAAGCCCGAGAAAGACGGCCTTTTCTGTGAAAAGATTTTCGGACCCACCCGAGATTGGGAATGTAACTGCGGTAAATACAAGCGAGTGCGCTTTAAGGGCATTGTTTGTGAGCGCTGTGGGGTTGAGGTAACTCGCTCTAAGGTGCGCCGTGATCGGATGGGTCATATTGAATTGGCTGCGCCGGTTACGCACATCTGGTTCTTTAAGGGTATGCCTTCCCGCTTGGGTTATTTGCTGGATTTGGCTCCGAAAGACCTAGAAAAGGTCATCTATTTCGCGGCCTACATGGTCACCTTTGTGGACGAGGAAATGCGCCACGAGGACATGCCCCAGTTGCAGGATGAAGTTGACCTCGAAAAGAAGCAGATCGCCGATATCCGCGATGCCGATATTGCCGCTCGTTTGCAGAAGCTCGAAATTGACCTCGCCGAATTAGAGGCCGAAAAGGCCAGCAAAGACGCCAAGCGGAAACTGCGCGACGCAGCGGAACGCGAAATGGGCAACATTCGCAAGCGGGCTGATTCTGATATCGAGCGTTTGGATGAGGTTTGGGATCGGTTCAAGAATCTGCAAGTTGGTGATTTAGAGGGCGACGAGCACCTTTATCGCAGCCTAAAGAATCGTTACGGCTCCTATTTCGAGGCGTATATGGGGGCAGAAGCTATCCAAAAGCGGCTGCAATCCTTCGACCTGGAAAAAGAAGCCACCGAATTACGCGAGATCATCCAAACTGGTAAGGGTCAACGTAAGGCACGCGCGCTCAAGCGCCTCAAGGTTGTTAACGCGTTTTTGACCACCGACAACAAGCCGGAGGCAATGGTTCTCACGGTTGTGCCTGTTATTCCGCCGGATTTGCGCCCAATGGTGCAACTAGACGGTGGTCGTTTCGCCACCTCTGATCTTAACGATCTTTATCGCCGCGTTATCAACCGAAATAACCGCCTCAAGCGTTTATTGGATCTCGGGGCGCCGGAAATCATCGTAAATAACGAAAAGCGCATGTTGCAAGAGGCTGTGGATTCCCTCTTCGATAATGGCCGCAGGGGCCGTCCGGTTACCGGGCCAGGCAACCGTCCGCTCAAGTCCATTTCCGACATGCTCAAGGGCAAGCAAGGGCGGTTCCGCCAAAACCTGCTCGGCAAGCGCGTGGACTATTCTGGCCGTTCGGTTATTGTGGTTGGCCCTACCCTCAAATTACACCAGTGTGGTTTGCCCAAGGATATGGCCCTCGAGCTGTTCAAGCCGTTCGTTATGAAGCGCCTGGTGGAGCTAAGCCACGCGCAGAACATCAAGAGCGCCAAGCGCATGGTGGAGCGGGCCCGCCCGGTGGTGTGGGACGTGCTCGAAGAGGTCATCACTGAACACCCTGTGCTGCTCAACCGCGCCCCCACACTGCACCGCCTCGGTATTCAGGCGTTCGAGCCGCAGCTTGTGGAGGGTAAAGCCATCCACCTGCACCCGCTCGTGTGCGCGGCCTTCAACGCCGACTTCGATGGCGACCAGATGGCCGTTCACCTGCCGCTTTCCGCTGAAGCCCAGGCCGAGGCGCGCATCCTGATGCTGTCGTCGAACAACATCTTGAAGCCGTCGGACGGCCGCCCCGTGACTATGCCCAGCCAGGACATGATCATCGGTTTGCACCACCTGACTTGGTCGCCGGAAACTGACACGCCCGAGGGGCTGGCCCAGGCCGAGGCCATGCGCGGTTACGGTCGCACTTTCGCCTCGCAGGCTGAGGCCATCATGGCCTTTGATCGCGGTGAACTCGACCTGAACGCGCCGTGCCGGATTTATCTTGAGGAGATCGCGTTCAATCACGGGTCGGAGCCTGCGGGCGCCAAGATCGTTGCCGAGGACCCCGAGCGCCAGGTGGTAGTGGTTGAGCCTTTGGTATTCGAAACCACCTTGGGCCGCACCCTATTCAACGAAACCTTGCCGATTGATTACCCTTACCAAAACCGTACCGTTGGCAAGAACCAGCTCAGCGAAATCGTAAATGATTTGGCGGAGAGTTATCCAAAGGTCGAAGTTGGCGCTTCTCTGGACGCGCTCAAAGACGCTGGCTACAAGTGGGCAACCCGTTCTGGGGTCACCATCGGTATCGCCGACGTGGCTATGCCTGAGGATAAAGACGAAATCATGGCGCGCCATGAAGAGCGGGCGCAAAAGGTCCAAGACCAATTCGACATGGGTCTTATTACTGACGAAGAACGTCGTCAGGAACTGATCGAGATTTGGACTGAAGCCACCGATGAAGTCGCCCAAGCCATGCGCGGCAACCTGGAACGCAATTCCCGCAACACCCTGTACCGCATGGTGAGTTCCGGGGCGCGCGGTAACTGGATGCAAGTGCGCCAGATTGCTGGTATGCGCGGCTTGGTGGCTAACCCGAAGGGTGAAATCATTCCGCGCCCCATCAAGTCTAATTACCGTGAAGGCTTGTCGGTGCTGGAATACTTCATCGCCTCGCACGGCGCTCGTAAGGGTCTGGCGGACACCGCTTTGCGTACTGCGGACTCCGGGTATTTGACGCGCCGCCTTGTGGACGTTTCTCAGGATGTTATTATTCGTGAAATTGACTGCGGTACTTCGCGCGGTTTGGAATTACCAGTAGCCGAATTAGTTGGCGACATGTTGGTGCCCCACCCGCGCATTGAAACCTCGATTTACGCTCGCGTTTTGGCTTCTGATGTTTCTGACGCTGACGGAAATGTTATTGCACACGCTGGGGAGGATCTCGGTGACCACATGATTCACCGCCTCCACGACGCCGGCATTGAGCACGTCAAGATTCGTTCCGTGCTCACCTGCGAATCCCGAGTTGGCACCTGCGCCATGTGTTACGGGCGGTCGCTGGCCACCGGCAAGTTGGTGGACATCGGTGAGGCCGTGGGCATTATCGCCGCTCAGTCCATTGGCGAGCCTGGTACCCAGTTGACGATGCGCACGTTCCACACCGGTGGTGTGGTGGGCGCCCAGGACGTGACCCAGGGTTTGCCGCGTGTTACCGAGTTGTTTGAAGCGCGTACGCCCAAGGGTGAGGCGCCCATCGCCGAGTACACTGGCACCATCAAGATTGAGGAGGGGGAGCGTTTCCGCACCATTACGTTGACGCCCGCCAACTCCGACATTGAGGATCAGGTTTATCAGGTGTCCAGGTTGGCCCGCCTCAATGAGGGGGTCGAGGACGGCGCCGAGGTGATAGTTGGCACCCAGTTCACGCAGGGTGCGGCCGACCCGAAGAAGGTGCTGCGAATCCTTGGGGCGCGCAAGGCGCAACAGTTCCTGGTGGATCAGGTGCAGGAAACCTACCGTTCTCAGGGTGTGGAAATCCACGACAAGCATATTGAAGTGATTGTGCGTCAAATGCTGCGGCGCATCACGGTGCTTGATTCGGGCGACACCAACCTGCTGCCAGGCGAGTTAGCTGAGCGCACCCGCTTTGAGGACGCGAACCGGGCGGCTATCGCTGCTGGTGGCGAGCCCGCTTCGGGGCGCCCGGAGTTGATTGGTATCACGAAGGCCTCGTTGGCTACGGATTCGTGGCTGTCTGCGGCTTCGTTCCAAGAGACCACGCGCGTGCTGACCGAGGCGGCCACTTCTGGGCGCCGCGACTCGCTGCTCGGCCTGAAAGAGAACGTGATCATCGGCAAGCTGATTCCGGCTGGCACCGGGTTGGCGCAGTACCGTGAGATTGAGGTGGAGCCGACGGAGGCCGCGAAGGCCGAGTTGTACCAGTCGTTCGGTTACGACGAGATCGACTTCCCGACGCTCGGTTTCGGTTCCGGGGACGCAATCCCGCTCGATGATTTTGACTTTACGGATTTCCACTAGGAAGTCGGTAAAGCGCCCGGAGGGCGGAGACAAGCACAGCCTGACTTTCATTAGTCAGTAGAATCAGCAAAAGGGCGCCTGGGGTTTACCCCGGGCGGTCTCCTCGACCGGGTGAAAGCGGAATACCCCGAAGCGGTTCCGTTATCCCTTGTCGGGGTAGTGGCCAGCGAGTATGAGGCCGGAACGGACCGTATCGGCCTTGCTTTATAATAAGGAAGAAAAGCATGTTAAACCTGAATACCAGAAAAAACTTTA
>JAITCS010000223.1 GCA_031282935.1 Cellulomonadaceae bacterium | reverse complement strand
GGGCCGCCCCTGCCGCCTGGAACCCCCACATTTGTGGAGTTCTGCTTGCAGCCCCGGCAGCGGCATACTCTCGGAAACCTTTCCAGTACGCCGTGATGTTCCCCGCGTTGCCCACCGGCAGGCAGTGAATGTCGGGGGCGTCGCCTAGAGCGTCCACAATCTCAAACGCGGCCGTTTTTTGGCCTTCGATGCGGTCGGGGTTGACGGAATTGACCAACTCCACCGGGTATTTGGCGGCGAGTTCGCGCGCAGCAACCAGGCAATCGTCGAAATTCCCGGCCACCTGCAACAACACTGCGCCATGCGCGATGGCCTGCGACAGTTTACCCATCGCGATCTTGCCGTCGGGCACCAAAACCGCGCACTTCATCCCCGCTTTGACGGCGTAGGCGGCCGCGCTGGCCGAGGTGTTGCCAGTCGAGGCGCAGATCACAGCCTGGGCACCCCGAGCTGCGGCAGCGGAAATCGCGGTGGTCATACCGCGATCCTTGAACGACCCGGTTGGATTCAGGCCCTCGTATTTGACCCAGACCTCGCCACCGACCAGTTTGGACAAGACCGGGGCCTCAATAAGCGGCGTGCCGCCCTCCCCCAAAGTCACTACGTGGGTTTGCACATGAGCTGGGAGGTAGGCACTATATTCGCGGATTACTCCGCGCCAGAGGTTAGCCATTTTCATCCCCGATCACTCGCAACACGGAAAGCACCTCACGCACCGGCTCCAGGGCGCGCAGGTCGCGCAGCACATGTTCCAGGGCGGATTCGGTGGCGGTGTGGGTGGTGATCACCAGATTCGCGGCGCCGTCAGGCCACTTGTCCCCGCGAATGGGGTGCTGGTTCACCGAAGCGATGGAAACTTGATTGTCGGCCAGCAAGCCCGCCACCTGCTGCAACACGCCCGGCTGGTCTGCCACCACCAACCGGATCTGGAACCGCGAGCGCGACGCCCCCGCGCTCAACACCGGCAGCCGCGCGTAGGTGGACTCCCCCGTGACTTTCCCGCCTTGCACCATGTGGCGCGCCGCCGCCACAAAGTCGCCCAAAACGGCAGACGAGGTGGCCACCCCGCCCGCCCCTTGGCCATAGAACATGAGCGGCCCGGCCGCCTGAGCGTCAATGAACACGGCGTTGAACGCGCCGCGCACGGCGGCCAGCGGGTGGTCGCGGGAAATGAGCGCCGGGTGCACCCGCACGGACAACCCCGCAGGCGTCCGCTCGGCGATGGCCAGCAGTTTCAGCACCTTGTGAGTGTGCTTCGCCCACGCCAAGTCCTCCGGGGTCACCGCGCCGATGCCTTCGGTGGCAACATCGTCAATGCCCACCCGTGTGTGGAAAGCCAGCGAGGCCAGGATGGCGGCTTTTGCAGCGGCGTCAACCCCATCCACATCGGCACTCGGGTCAGCCTCGGCGTAACCCAAATCCTGGGCGACTTTGACAGCCTGGCTCAACTCCAAGCCCTCTGTGGCCATCTTTTCGAGTACAAAGTTAGTAGTCCCATTGACAATTCCAAGAATACGCTGCACGTGGTCACCCGCAAGCGAATCCCTTATCGGCCGGATAATTGGGATGGCCCCGCCAACTGAGGCTTCAAATTGGAGGTCAACCCCAGCATTAGCGGCCGCCTGATACAATTCGGGGCCGTGATTCGCCAACAGCGCCTTATTGGCGGTTATAACGGAGGCGCCATTGTTTAGGGCGCGTAATATGAGCGTGCGCGCTGGCTCTATTCCGCCAAACAGTTCGATAACAATGTCGGCATTATCTACCGCTTTGTTCGCGTCAGTTGTCAGCAATTCTTTGGGTATTTGTGGATCGGTTATTTCGTTGACGTCGCGCACAACGATGTCGGTCAGTTCTATCGGGGCGCCGATTCGAGCGGCCAGATGGGAGTTTTCAGACAGCAGACCAGCCGCTACCTGGCTGCCTACCACGCCGCAGCCCAGCAGCACCACTTTTAGTGGAGTTTGAGTTTCCATTAGCCTTGATCCAATCCGAGAATATCTGCCACAGTTTCGCGGCGCACTAAAACCGTGGCCCCGCTCTCATTTACGGCCACCACAGGCGGGCGCGGAATCATGTTGTAGTTCGACGCCATAGACCGCCCATAAGCTCCGGTGGCGGCCACCGCTATTAAATCCCCGCGCTTAATGTCGCCAGGCAGTTTGATGGATCTTATTAGGATATCACCGCTTTCGCAATGCTTTCCCACAATTCGCGCTAAAACCGGCGGGGCGTCGCTAACCCGATTCGCCAATTCGGCGTGGTATTCGGCCTCGTAAAGCATGGGGCGCATGTTGTCACTCATGCCGCCATCAACCGAAACATAGAGCCTGGGGAAAACCGTGCCGTCTTTTGCTTTGACACTCACCTGCTTTATCGTGCCCACGGAATACAGGGTGATTCCGGCCCCGCCGATTAGGGAGCGGCCTGGCTCGAAAGCGATCTTCGGCACGGGGATACCCAAGGCGTGGCAGGCATCTCCCACCGCCCCGGCGATGGTGTACGCGGCCGCGCGCGGGTCGAGGGAGGTTTGGCCGGGCAGGTACGCGATACCGAAACCGCCCCCCAAGTCCAGCTCTTTGATGGCCACCGAGCGCCGCCGGTAAATGTCGGCCGCCAACTTGACGAGCGCCTGCGCCGCCGCCTTAAACCCTGCCGAATCGAGAATCTGGCTGCCAATGTGCGAGTGCAGGCCCAAAAGCTCCAGGCTCGGCTGCTCCAAAACCTTGAGCACCGCTGTCATCGCGGCCGATTCCGACTCCCCCGGTGCCGGGTTCACACTCAACCCGAACTTCTGGTCCTCGTGCGCCGTCGAAATGTATTCGTGCCCACCGGCGTGAACTCCCGTGGTCACCCGCACCAAAACGGGTTGGGACTTCCCTGCCGCGGCCGCCACCTCAGCCACCAACTCGATCTCGGGCAGCGAATCCACGATTATGTGCCCCACGCCAGCCGCAATCGCCTGCTCCAGCTCCTCGCGGCTCTTGTTGTTGCCGTGCAACGCTATGCGCTCCCCCGGCACCCCCGCCGCCAACGCCGTCGTCAACTCCCCGCTTGAGGTGGTGTCGATCCCGAACGACTCCTGCGCGGCCCACCTGGCGAGCGTCTTGTTGAGGTTGGCTTTGCCGGCATAGAACAGCGCGACTTTTGTGCCAATCGCCTCGAAAGCTTGCGTGAAAGCGTCCCGGTAAGCGCGGGCTCGGCCCTTGAAGTCGTTCTCATCCACCAGATATGCGGGCGTGCCCACTTCGGTGGCGAGGTCATCAAGGCGCTGCCCGGCTAGCATCATGGCGCCGTCGTCGGCTCGGGTCAGGTTGGCAGGCCACGGCTCGCCCAGCCAGCCCGGCGCGGTTTCGCGCCAATTCTGCGCGGGGCTCGTTGTTTCGGCCATTTGTCACTCCTATTTGAGTATGCGGCGTTTTTCAGGGGGGGTTGCGGTTACATTCGCTCTGGGGCGCTCACGCCGAGCAGGTGCAGGCCGTTCGCTAACACTTGTTGCACGGCATCATTGAGCCACAGCCGGGTACGATGGGTGTCGGTTATCGGCTCATCCGGGTACGGCAAAACCCTTCGAGGCTCTCCGGTGCTGTCTTTGCTCTGATACCAGGAATGGTAATCCCCCGCGAGCGCCTCCAGGTAGCGCGCCACGCGGTGCGGTTCACGCAGTGTCGCAGCCTCAGCGACAATCTTGGGGAACTCAGCCAGGCGGCTCAGCAGTTCGGAGTCTGCGGGGCCGTCCAGCACGGCGGGGTCAAAGCCATCAGCCCGGTTCACACCCCGGTCGGTCGCATTTCGATCAACGGCTTTGGTGCGGGAATAGGCATATTGCACATAAAACACCGGGTTTTCATTCTTGGCGCTCGCCAATAAATCCAAATCCAAATCAATAGTCGAATCAGCCGAATATCGTGCCAAAGAATACCTGGCCGCGTCGGTGCCAACCGCGTCCACAAGATCATCTATTGCAATAACGGTGCCCGCGCGCTTTGACATGCGCACCGGAGCTTTATCCTTAACCAGGTTAACTAATTGTCCGATCATTATTTGCAGGTTTTTCCCTGGGGTATCCCCAAAGGCCGCACAAATAGCCATCATGCGGCCAATGTACCCGTGGTGGTCAGCGCCCAGCATAATGATTACGTCATCAGCGCCGCGCTCCCGCTTATCCAAATAGTAGGCGATATCGCCAGCAATGTAAGCCGGGTGCCCATCGGACTTAATGATTACCCTATCCTTATCATCCCCGAAAGCTTTGGTGTTTAGCCAGGTGGCTCCGTCTGCCTCATAAACGTGCCCAAGTTCGCGCAATTTCGCTATCGCTTTTGTCACCTGGCCCGATTCATGCAGCGAGTTCTCATGGAAATAGACATCGAAATCAACACCAAAT
>JAITCS010000079.1 GCA_031282935.1 Cellulomonadaceae bacterium | reverse complement strand
CCAGACCGAGGATCCTGCTCCACCTCCAGCCGAGGGTGGAGAGGAAGAGGAAGTAGCTCCGGATCGTGCCGACGCTGATCTGGTGATCTGGGCCGATACCCTCAAAGCCGCCTCGTTGCAGGCCCCTGCCGCTGCCTGGGGTGCCGCCAATGGTGTGACTGTCGCGGTGCAGGCCGTTCCCGGCACGCTGCGCGACTTGGTGATTACCGCTGATCAGGCTGGCAACGGCCCCGATATTGTGATCGGTGCCCATGACTGGCTTGGCACTTTGGTGCAGAACGGTTCGATTGTTCCTGTGACAATCGGTAACCAGGCTGACTTCCCGCCGTCGGTGCTCGATGCCGCCCGCGACGGTGGCCAGATCTTCGGCGTGCCGTATTCGGTGGAAACCCTGGTGCTTTTCGCTAACACTAACCTAGTTCCAGACCACACCGCCCCTGCCACCATCGAAGAGATGATTGAGGCTGGCGAGGCTTCTGGCGCTGAGCGCGTACTGTGCTTGCCCCTGGGCACTGTGGGCGACGCGTATCATTTGGAGCCGATTTTCACCGCTGGTGGCGGCTACATCTTCGGTCGCAACGCTGATGGTAGTTGGAATCCGCAGGATGTTGGCGTGGACGGCCCTGGTGGTCTGGCTGCCGCTGACCGCATTGCACAGCTCGGTGCCGATGGTATCCTTTCGACCGCTGTCACTGGCGACAACGCGATTCCGTTGTTCGCTGATGGTCGCTGCGCGTACCTGATCTCCGGCCCGTGGGCAATCGCGTCCCTTACGGAAGCTAACACGCCGTACACCATGGCCACCATCCCCGGTTTCGCTGGTGGCGGTGAGGCGGCTCCGTTCATGGGTGTCAACCTGTTCTACCAGATGGCGCATGGCGCTAACCCGGCCTTCGCGCAGAGTTTCTTGCAGGATCTTTCCAGCAACCCGGAAATCACCGAAGGCATGTTCCGCACCAACCAACTGCCTCCCGCTCAGATCTCGTTGCTGAACCAGATTGCGCAGCAGTATCCTGACATGGCCAAGATCGCAGAGGCGGCACAGAACGCCACCGCGATGCCGGCCATTCCGGAAATGAACGCGATTTGGGGGCCGTTGGGCCAGGCGCAAGCCTCGGTCGTGGACGGCGCCGATCCGCACGCCACTTTCACAGCGGCAGCCACGGCTATCCGCAACGCTATCGCAGGCGGGTAATTCGCTATAGTTGATATGTAGGGGCCGGGCGGTTCGCAACACAGCGAGTCGCCCGGCTTCGTTTTTCGCCGCCGGTTTTGGTATGGCGCAGGGTCTTTGGGCAAGGGCCGATGATAGGGTGCGAATGTGACTAGACGACGACGCGGGCTGGGCTGCTTGGGGGCACTAATATCGCTTTTGGCGCTGACCGGGTTAGGGCTGGCAGTCGCCGTGCTGGTCGGCAGCACCACCGCGCGCCAACAGGTGCAACGCATTGACTTTGTGAATCGCGCCCTCGACTGGGATCTGGTGCAGCGGGCACGGAACTCAGACCTAGTACAGCGGTTGTTGGATTCTGAAATTATGAACCGCCTTGGCGACGTTAACATAGCGGAGCAGATAAACATTGACCCCGAGGTGCTAAGGCATGTGCGCGACCACGGCACCCTACCGAACATTCCAACTGGCTCGGTGGAGTGCGAGGCGCCGTTGATTCTGTCCGCGAAATGGGGGCAGCACGACGGCGGGCGCTCGCTGGCAGTAAAGCCGTCGGAGTGCGTGCGGAAGAACGGTTTGGCGCTGCGGGAAGAGGTCTGGGCGGCCCTGCTATCTAAGGAGCCGGAAGCCAACGTGCCCGGTATGCGTGACCAACTTTTGTGCCACATGCTTGGCGCTCAAAGCAAGCCAACTTGGAACCTGGAACCTTGGCGGCGAGCCGCAGGTTTGCAGGCCACCCTACTCGCGGCGTGCAATCCGGAGTAAGGAAATCCGGCTAAAACGCTGTGCTGCGACCGGCGAAGCGCTGCGCCACGCCGACTATTACGGATAGCTTGCGCTGTGGCACAGATTACACGCTAGGATTCGAGAGGAAGTTTCCCACAGTGTGCCGCGAAAGCTGGTACGCAAAATAGGAGGATAAAGGATGACCGCTAAGGTCGCTATCAACGGCTTCGGCCGCATTGGCCGCAACGTTTTTCGTTCCATCATTGACCGCAAGGCTGATCTTGATGTCGTAGGTATCAACGACCTGACCGACCCAAAGACCTTGGCGCACTTGCTGAAGTATGACACTTCGTTTGGCAAGTTCGGTCACGAGGTTTCCTACGAGGACGATGAGGGCGGCAAGTTCCTGATCGTTGACGGCAAGAAGATCCCGATCTACGCTGAGAAGGACCCCGCAAACCTCAAGTTCGGCGCTGACATTGTGCTTGAGTGTACTGGCATTTTCCGCAAGGGCGAGCAGTTGCAGAAGCACCTCGACGCTGGCGCGAAGAAGGTTGTGCTTTCGGTTCCTGGCGATAACATTGACGGCACCATCGTTATGGGCGTTAATGAGGGCATTTACGATGCCGCCAAGATGAACATGGTGTCCAACGCATCTTGTACCACCAACTGCTTGGCTCCGTTCGCTAAGGTGCTGGATGACAACTTCGGTATCATCGAAGGCTTCATGACCACCATCCACGCTTACACCGCCGATCAGAACCTCGTGGATTCCCCGCACTCTGACCTGCGCCGTGGCCGTGCCGCTGCGAACAACATCGTGCCTACCAAGACTGGTGCTGCCAAGGCAATCGGTGAGGTTATCCCGTCGCTCAACGGCAAGCTCGATGGCTTCGCGGTGCGCGTTCCGGTGCTCACCGGCTCCATCACTGAGCTCACCTGCCGCCTGAAGAAGAACGTCACCAAGGATCAGATCAACTCGGCCATGAAAGCGGCTGCTGAGGGTCCGATGAAGGGCATTCTTGAGTACACCGAGGATCCGATTGTTTCCTCCGACATCGTAGGCAACCCGCACAGCTCGATCTTCGACGCTGGCCTCACCAAGATCATCGACGTGGACGGCGAGCAGTTGGTCACCGTTTGCTCTTGGTACGACAACGAGATGGGTTACTCCAACCGTATGGTGGATGTGGCTCTGCTCCTTGCCTCTAAGGGCCTCTAGGGTTTGACCTGAAATGGCCGCACTGCGATTTGACTTCGCGTGCGGCCATTTCTCATTTGTTCAACGAAATAACCTAATTTGGAGAAAAATATGAAGACTATTGAAGACCTCGGCGACCTGAACGGCAAAACCGTTCTGGTGCGCTCCGATTTCAACGTGCCGATGAAGGATGGCGTCATCACTGACGACACCCGCATCCGCGCCGCCGTGCCCACCATCAAGAAGCTCACCGACCGGGGCGCCAAGGTCGTTGTGACCGCGCACCTGGGCCGTCCGGCGCCTTCCGGCGACGTGTTCGAGTACGAGGACAAGTACAGCGTCAAGCCCACCGCCGCCCGCTTGGGCGAACTGATCGGCCAGACTGTACCGGTCGCTGCCGATCTGTCCGGCCCCTCCGCCAAGGCGACCGTTGCCGCCCTCCAGCCCGGCCAAGTCGCCATGCTGGAGAACGTGCGTTTCGACCCGCGCGAAACCTCCAAGGACGCCGCCGCTCGCGAAACCCTGGCGAACGAGTTGGTGGACGCCACGGGCGCTTCCGCCTATGTGTCTGACGGTTTCGGTGTGGTACACCGCAAGCAGGCCTCCGTCTATGATGTTGCCAAGGCCATCCCGTCGGCTGCCGCCGGTGACCTCGTGTTCAAAGAGGTTGATTCGCTGTCCCGTGCCACCACCAACCCGCAGCGCCCTTACGCCGTGGTTTTGGGCGGGGCTAAGGTGAGCGACAAGCTCGGCGTGATTGACAACCTGATTGACAAGAGCGATAAGATTCTTATCGGTGGCGCTATGGCCAACACCTTCCTCAAGGCGAAGGGCTACGATGTGGGCACCTCGCGGGTCGAGGATGACCAACTCGAAACCGTCAAGGGTTACCTGGCTAAGGCCGAGGCGAAGGGCACCAAGATTGTGCTGCCCGTGGACGTGGTTACCGCTGAGTCTTTCGACGGCCCGGCCTCGAATGATGTGTATAAGGTGTCCGATATTCCGGCCACCCAGATGGCTTTGGACATCGGCCCCGAAACCGGCAAACTCTTCGCTGACGAACTCGCCGATGCCAAGACGATTGCGTGGAACGGCCCGATGGGCGTGTTTGAGCGTCCTGAGTACGCTGGGGGCACCCGAGCGGTGATGGACGGCATGATCAGCGCCAAGAACAGCGGCGCGTTCACCGTTGTGGGCGGTGGCGACTCCGCTGCAGCCGTGAACACCCTCAATTACGGGGACAGCGATTTCAGCCACATTTCCACTGGTGGTGGGGCTTCGCTTGAACTGCTAGAGGGCAAGGTTCTGCCTGGAATTGACGTGCTCGGCTAATGGGCGCTTCACACTCGGGTCGGTTGCCGCTGATCGCGGGCAACTGGAAGATGAACCTTGACCACTTGGCCGCCATCGCCACGGTGCAAGAACTTGACCAGCAACTGCGTGATAACGATTATGATTCCGACAAGGTTGAGGCCGTAGTTCTGGTGCCTTTCACTGATTTGCGGTCGGTGCAGACGCTGATTGACGGCGACAAACTTGACCTCAAGTACGGCGCCCAGGACGTTTCCGAGCACGCCTCGGGGGCATACACGGGCGACATTTCGGCAGGAATGTTGTCCAAACTCGGCGCGACTTACTGCGCAGTGGGGCACTCGGAGCGGCGCCAATATCATGGGGAAACAGATGAGTTGGTGAACGCCAAGACCAAGGCGCTTGCAGATGCGGGTATTACCGCGATTGTGTGCGTGGGCGAGGGCTTGGACATTCGCAAAGCCGGCCAGCACGTGCCTTACACGGTCAACTCGCTCAAGGGTTCCTTGGCGGGGCTAACCCCTGAGCAGCTCAAGCATGTGGTTATCGCTTACGAGCCGGTCTGGGCCATCGGAACTGGTGAAGTGGCCACCCCAGCGGACGCGCAAGAGGTTATCGGAGCGTGCCGCGCTGCCGTGGCTGACATGTACGGCCCGGAGGTGGCTGCCAACATGCGGATTCTGTATGGCGGTTCGGTCAAGTCCTCCAACGTTTCCGAGATCATGGCCGAAGCGGATGTGGACGGCGCCCTCGTGGGCGGCGCTTCTCTTGACCCAGTCGAATTCGCAAAAATCGTCCAGTTCTAGCCAAACCAACACCTGTCATCGAGCAATCCAAAGCAAGGATGACGGTTTGCTTCAGTAAAGGAGCGAGCGCAGCGCGCCTAGTTGCTGGTCGAATGTGACCTGTTCGCAACGACCAGCAACATAGGTGCGCTATGCTTATCACACTATGACTGCGCTCAGAATTATTCTCGATATCCTGCTTGTGATCACGAGCGTTATTGTTGTGCTGCTCGTGTTGCTGCACAAGGGCAAGGGCGGTGGTCTGTCAGATATGTTCGGTGGCGGTATCTCCTCAGGCGCTGGCTCGTCTGGTGTGGCAGAGCGCAACCTGAACCGTATAACCATCGCTTTCGCGGTCACTTGGTTTGTGCTGATTGTGCTGCTCGGGATACTTACTTCCGTTACGGTTTAGCTGCGGTTAGTAAATCTCATACTTCTTCTTCAATTCACCAAATTGCGCTGCCTCTTTTTGCCAGGCGGCGGCCACTGCTTCAGGGTCAAACGAGGTAGTACGCAGTTGGTCGCAACCGTTTAGGTAATCTATGAAGGGTTTGCCTTTCGCGCTAAACGCGGGCAGGAACTCGAATTCGGCAGGGTTCTGCTTTTTCACCTCATGCAATAAGTGTAAAGCGGTTTGTGAGGGCTGGAACTTATCTTTATCCAACACATGAAGTTGGATACCTTGACACAAAACCCCAGCGTGCTTAGAAAACGTGGGCGTAAAATAGACGGGCCGGAAATGCGCGCCCGCCAACTCCAAACCATTCATGGTGTCGGCTAATTTCCCAGCGTCCAGCCACGGCGCCCCCACAAACTCGAACGGTTTAGTGGTGCCTCGCCCCTCGGATACATTGGTGCCCTCAAAAAGACAAGTGGCGTTGTATCCGATTGCGGTTTCCGGGGTCGGCATATTGGGTGAGGGCGCCACCCAGGGTAGGCCGGTGTCCCGCCAATACATGTCCCGCGTCCACCCCTCCATCGGAATTACGGTAAGGTTGCAGCCAATAGCAAACTCGTTATTGAACAGCGCGGCAATTTCCCCAAAGGTCAAACCGTAGCGCTGCGGGATTGGGTACAACCCAACAAACGAGGTGAAGCCCGGCTCGACAACGTTGCCGTCAACGGTAATTCCCCCCACCGGATTGGGCCGGTCAAAAACCACAAACTCTTTACCTAATTCTGCGCAGGCCTGCATACAGTAAGCCATCGTGTACAGGTAAGTGTAGAAACGCGATCCCACATCCTGAATATCTATCGCCAAAATGTCTAGGCCCGCCAACATCTTAGCAGTGGGCTTTTTGGAATCCCCATACAAAGTATATACGGGAATACTAGTGCGCTCATCAACATAATCGGAAACCTTTTGCCCAGCCTCAATATCGCCGCGCACCCCGTGTTCGGGCGAGAAAAGCGCCACCAGATTTGTGTGTTCGTCCAGAATATCTATCGTGCTGCGAAGCGCACTATCGGTGCCCGTGGGATTTGTAATCAACCCCACACGTTTCCCTTCAAACATTGGTAAATATCGGTCTAATCGGTCAATTCCCAGCGCTACTTTGGCCATAACTATCATCCTACCGCGAATACACCCTCGCGGGGACGCCAGACACCACTTAAAACCAAGGCATTTCAGGTAGCGCTAAAGCGCAGGGTAAGGGTAGGGTAGAACTAATCCGCAAATTCGTTAAGGGGGTCACATGGCTAATGATATGCGGGCGACAAAGTTCACCGCCTTGATAACCGGCGCAATTCTTGTTCTCGGAGCCTGTGGCACCGGCAATAGCGGCGGTATCGCGACCCGACCCGACTCGGCAGCCACCTCTCCCGGCACAGACGCAACCCCCGGCGGCGGCGGTAACGTAACCGAAACCGGCGGCACTGGAGCTTGCCCGGCCGACGCCGCGATTAACGTTGGCATGGTGGTGCAGGGCCAAAACAACGTCCGCACCGACAACCCGTGGATGCCCACCTCTACTGGCCAGATTCTCGCGTATAACCGAGTCCGGCTAGAACCGATGGCCATCATCAACCGGCTCGACACTTCCCAGATCACGCCGTGGCTGGTTTCCGATTACCAGTGGAATGACGATTACACTGCCGTGACCTTGACGGCGCGCGACGGGGTCACTTGGTCGGACGGCACCCCATTCACTGCGGACGATATCGCCGCCACTTTAATGGTAAGCCGCGACACCGTGGTTGACGGTCAGCACACGCTGGACCCCCAGGGCCTAATCGGCGACATCACCGTCAACGGTAATCAGGTTACAGCCGAGTTCACCAGGCCCCGCTTAACCGACTGGACTAATGTTTTGCAGGCCGTCGTCATGCAAAAGGCATATCTCGACACCCTCACCGATGAAGAGATTATGACCA
>JAITCS010000048.1 GCA_031282935.1 Cellulomonadaceae bacterium | reverse complement strand
GGGCCGCGTTAGCCAAACTCCAACCAACCCAGCGGCCGCAGCAGCCTTAGCGTCATTGGTGTATTCATCGCCAATGTAGAGGGTGTGTGCTGGGGTGCTGCCCAAAACCTTTGCAGCCTCTAGGAATATCTCGGGATTCGGTTTGCCAAAACCTAAGGTGTCCACCCCAATAAAAGCGTTACCGAAAGTGCTCGCCACGTCAATCCCGGCGTTTCTTAGTTTTCGGTGCTGAACATTCGTGGCCGCGTTAGTGACCACGCCCACGGGAATACCTTTTTCTTTTAGTTGGGCCAAAAGCGGCAGCACATCATCGTGCAGTGTAATTGTTTGCTCTAGCGTACCCCAAAATGCTTTTTCCCACCTAGTGTAATTCTCGGGCGTGACAGGTTCCCCGCCAAACCTCTGGTTAAGTTCATCGGCTCGCTTAATACGTTGGGTCAATATGTCAATTTCCCCGGTAGTGTATTTCTTCAAATACCCACCGGCGTCGCCATACCAGACCGCCAACATTTCGCGCTCTTTAGTGGCAGGCAACGCAGGGAAGTATTCTTGCCGCAGTGCGCTGATCGCTGCCTCAAACGACCCGGAGGTGTCAATCAGCGTGTCGTCAATATCGAACAGAACGCCTTCAATCACGTTTCCACCTTACCGCATCGCGCAACCTCGCACTTGCTAATAGCGGCGCTAAATCTTCCTGAGTTTCACCATTCTCACGTTGTGATCCGCCCCTTTTGTCAGGATTAAGTCTGCCCGCCCCTTGGTGGATAAGATGTTTTGCTCCAAGTTTGGCTCGTTAATGGTATCCCACAGGTTTTCTGCTACGGCAGTAGCATCGGCATCTGACAACTTGGCAAAGCGGTGGAAATAGGAATCCGGGTCACTAAACGCGGTGGCGCGCAGCGCTAAAAACCGATTAATGTACCACCGCTTAATGTCGGAGGTTTTTGCATCCACATAAATCGAGAAGTCAAAAAAGTCACTCACTGTGTCTGAGAGCCCGTTTGATAAGGAGCGTTTAGAAGGCTGTAACACGTTTATGCCTTCTATGATCAACACATCTGGGTGCCTAATCACCTGCGCCGCCCCAGGCACAACATCGTAGGTCAAATGGCTATAAACCGGCGCCGAAACCTCCGGCTCGCTCGCTTTGATTTGGCGCACAAAACGCAATAACCGCTGTTGGTCATAGGATTCAGGGAATCCTTTACGTTCCATAATGCAGCGCTTTTCCAGCACCGCATTGGGAAATAGGAAACCGTCAGTGGTGACTAAATCCACGCGCGGAGTTTGGGGCCAGCGGGAAATCATTTCCCGCAAAACACGGGCCACCGTTGATTTCCCAACGGCCACTGAGCCAGCGATTCCGATAACGTAAGGCGTGCGGGGGATATCTTCATCCAAAAACTCAGCCGCCGCATGATATAGCGCCCCGCTTGCTTTAATGTACAAATAAAGCAGCCGCGAAATCGGGCGATAAATCTCATCAACCTCCGTTAGCGTGATTGGGTCACAAAGGCCGCGCAGGCGCGCCACATCATGCTCGGTGAGCGGCAGGGGCGTCGAGTGGGAGAGCCGACTCCAATCGGCACGTGTCAACTCGACATAAGGATCCGGGCTGCGGCTCACCACAGGCCCAGCCTACCGCCCTTGGCACCCCAGCCCAAGAACATACTCGCAATGTCACCCAAAACCCCGCCCCTGACTCCGGTGATAATCACCCCGCCCAAGGTATCCTGCAATATCCGGCCTAGCAATCCTGCAATGCCCGGCCTAGCAATCCTGCAATTAACGTCCTAGTGTAGTATAGCATTGTGGTGGATTTTCCATCTGCTCGCGACCGTTTGCGCGGATACCTAAACGATACCGCGCGGGTTGATGTGGGCAGGCTCGCTGATGTCCGCCACGACCCAGCTGTGCTAATCCGCTTGATTGAGGCGATTTCGCGCTCGATATCGTCTGGAGTCACTTTCACCACTCTAGCTGATGATGTGAGTGCCATCGCGCCAGATATTACCGCTGAAACTATTGGCAATTATGTCAATCTTCTTGAGCGGCTTTTTATTATTGAACGACAACATCCATGGACTCCCCGCTTACGCAACAAAGCCCGCCTGCGAAAATCGTCAAAGATTCATTTAGCCGATCCTTCATTGGCTGCGGTTGCTCTCGGTGTCGAACCGTCGCGGTTAACGCGGGAACTTGGTTTTTTCGGTCAATTATTCGAAAGTGCTGTTATTCATGATTTGTCCGTTTTTGCCGATGCAATGGGTGGTGAAGTTCGTACATATTTGGACTCTTACAATAAAGAAATTGATGCTATCGTCACCTTACCTGGAGGGCGTTGGGGTGCCATCGAAATAAAACTCGGTGGAACCCAAATTGAATCAGCGATGGTTTCGCTAGAACAAACTATATCCGAAATTGATACAAAAGCTGTTGGCGAACCGGAGTTCAAAGCAGTAATTACTGGCACCGGGCCAACATATACTGCAGCAAATGGTATCGTTACTTTCCCCCTATCAGCCCTAGCGCCCTGAACCTATCTGTGTACGAATGGTTGACCAGATTCGTACCACTCGCTCGTGTCATCTGGATGCGCCAATGCATCTGCGATTGCTGGTGCGAATTGAAGGTACGCGCAAGCGGGGGTGACGAGTGCCACAGGTGCCATTAACAGGGCCGCGCGGTATGGCGCCTCGGCTCGGCCAAGGCAGCGGCGTAGGCTAGCTAGCATGTGCGGTATTGTCGGATACACGGGGCGGCGCCTTGATGGGGTAGTGGAGCCGTCGCAACGGCCCCTTGAGGTTGCGATGGAGGGCTTGAAACGCCTGGAATATCGCGGCTACGATTCGGCTGGCGTCGCGGTGGCCTCGCCGGAAATGTCGGCGGTGGCTTGGGCCAAGAAGGCTGGGAAACTGGAGAATCTGCGGGCCGAAATTGAGGAGCACCCCCTCCCTGACGCGACCGCTGTGATTGCGCACACCCGCTGGGCCACGCACGGCGGCCCCACGGACAAGAACGCGCACCCGCACGTGGTGAACAATGGCCGGTTGGCGGTTATCCACAACGGTATTTTGGAGAACTTTGCTGCGCTCAAGGCTGAATTGGTTGCTGAGGGTGTGGAGTTTGTTTCGCAAACTGACACCGAGGTTGGGGCGCAACTAATTGCGAAAGCATATAATGAGTGCGGCGATTTGACGCAAGCCATGCGCCAGGTGGTCGGTCGCCTAAAGGGCACTTACACTTTATTAGCGTTGCATGTTGATGATCCGCTAAAAGTGGTTGGCGCGCGCCATGATTCCCCGTTGGTGGTAGGCATAGGTGAGGGGGAGAACTTTCTCGGCTCCGATGTAGCTGCCTTTATCGCCTATACCGATCAGGCGATGGAATTGGATCAAGATCAGATTGTTACTGTCACCCCCGATTCGGTTTCGGTAATAGATTTTGA
>JAITCS010000049.1 GCA_031282935.1 Cellulomonadaceae bacterium | reverse complement strand
CTTCAACACTCCCAGCCTAGAAGCAGCAGCAGCAACCAAAACCACCACAAGGCAAAACCCCACAACCCACACCACACCACACACACAACTTGACAAACATAGGAGCGTCTCAACCACCGGGGGCGGCTCAACCACCGGGGCGGCTCGACCACCGGGCGCCGGAAATCGGGGCCCGTAATTAGGGTTTAGCAGTGTTGGGGTATCATGGGTTTATGGCTTTGACCGACGCACCGCCGCTGACTTTTCAGCCGGACACGCAAACTGAGGTGGATGCGGCTTGGCGCGCAGAGTTTCGGCGCCGTATTGACGATGCCGAAAGTGGCCGCGTCCAATGGCTTGACGCCGACGAAATGGATGCCGAGCTATTGGCCGAAGCGGCTGAATGGATGCAGCCTGGTGAATTTGAAGCAGAGGGTTCATCCTGACGCAAAGGTTGAACTGAGGGACGCGATGCGCTGGTACAACGGTCGCAAGGCAACGCTGGGGACTGAGTTAGTTCAGCTCGCATCGAAATATCGCAAGGAACTCGCCTTAAATCCTGACCGGTGGGCCGTTTTCCCTGATTGGGTTGGCGAACCTGTTGTGAGGTCAAGGCACTTAAGCAAATTTCCGTACCGGATTGTTTATTATGCAGATGATAAGCACTTGAACGTGATTGCATACGCTCACGAGAGCCGGATACCCGGATATTGGCAATCACGGGTCAGTTTTTGGGATGCTAATCCCGTGAAAACTATCACCAAGTGACTGATTGTTGTCCGGCTGACCAGTGGCGTGTTATCATAGAGGTAGGCCACACCTTTGCGGAGGCGGTGGATATTTTACATTTGGGCAGATGCTTATTTTACATTTAGGCAGAATTGTGCCCGGCGAATATCTCAATGTAGCACTATATAGTGTGGCATTTAGGCCCCTGCCAGCGCGCAATCCCAGGCCAAAGAGCGCGGTGCAACCGCGCCAGGTAGAAATCTCTCCGTCGCCCAGAAAGCATTCCCCTAGGCATTCGCGTGGGCTGGGACTGCGGTGAGCAGTCGGACGGGGACTGGTTTTTGGATTGTTTTGACCCGGTATGGTTTCGGTGACCGACGCAGGTCGAGTGGAGAGTCCGCTTGTGGATTCTACCGAGGCTAGGAGGGAGTAGGGAGCGAAGCGACCGCCACAGGCGGGCGCGCGAATTACCGCGCGTCAACCAGCGGTTTGCGCTCGAGAAATGCCGCGAGGCAGGGCCGCCAAAATGCTATATGATTGTCATACTGGCTACTAGCTGAATCGTTGTGCGAAACTACCACTTGCATCAGGTTGGGGTTGGCGTATTTGCGCAGGCTGGTGCCAGCCAAGAAGAGCGCTATGAGGCCAGCGAGCATTTTGTCTGCCAAAGACATAGTCCAGTTGGTGACAAAAACGGCGATGAGCCTGGATACTCCAAATGCCATTACCGCACTGGTCATGTTTTCGGCCACCGACATTTGGGTATCGCCGCCCAGCACCACGGCGATCACCGCGAGGGCGGTCAGGGTACATGCCGTGCCGACCGCTGCGTTGAGGGTGATAAAGCGGGGAAGTGTGACAGCCATTTTGAAGCGCCAGACGCCGAAACCCCAGATCAGCGCCCCAATTAGTGCCACTGGGGCAAAAAGCAATGGCATAACACTGCCGCTCGCGAGTGCTAACATGGACGCGCTGAGCAGCGCGGTGAGCACCGCCCAGGCCGGGCCGAGCAGCAGGGCGACAATCGCAGTGCCGAGCATGTCAGCGAACAGCGGGAAGTAGTCACCAAACACGGTGTGCAAAACGGCGTGCGGTACAATGTTGGCAGCGATGCCCACAAGTAGCATGATGGCGGTGAAGCGCGGGTTGGCGGGTTTCATCCTCCCGTTTGGCCCCGGCGACCCGGCTGTTGCTGCGCGGTTATTCGCGCGCGCGGCGGTCGAAACCACGGCGGTTGACGCGAGTTTTTCAGTACGCCCGTCTGCCGAAACCACCTTATATTTCGGATGTGCGTCTTCCGCCGGTACTTGGGTTTCTGCGGCTACCTCAATCGTGGACAAACCCTCACCGGAGCGTTGGGCAGCCAAGCAGCGCCGCCGATAAAGGTCGCCCACCGCTGGGTCATCGGTCAAAATGGTCACAATTTCTGAAACGAGCCGGGCGTTCAACCTGCTGCGCCCGTGCTTGAAACAGTCGTACACCGTGCTGCGGGACAAATTGGCTGCTGCGGGCGGCGTACCACGGGCAATCCGAGCGCGCGTGATAGCGTTCGCGATGTCCGCATAGCTCATGTTATCGGCGGCGTTACGCAATTCTTGCAGGCCCACCGTGATTTCATCTAGCGTCCAGCGGGTGGCGTCGAGGGCAGTGTTGCTTGCCAATATGGTTGGCTGTTGGCGACCTCTGCTGCTCACGGGTGCCAATTATGCCAAACCCAAACCGCCGATTTCCTCTGTGGTGCGGTTTGTTGTTTGGGGTGGCGGGCAACGGCTTTTGTTGGCTGATTTGGGTCGAGGCGGTTGGGCGGGCGTTTGTGCTGGTGGGGGCGGTTCCCGAACAATTTCGGACATTCCCAAACAGCGGGTTTTGAAACCCGGACAACTTGAGGTTTGCGGTAGGTGGCACCCCTTGAGAGCATTTACCAGACCGCGCCGTCGCAGCCGCACTGCCGCTGGGCGGAATCAAATCTTGCGCGGCCTACGCTGGTGGGCGACCAACGTTTCACGTGAAACATTTTTGGGTTGCCCGCGCATTGCGGAGCCTGCCGCAAGTGTCTTTTTGAAGGGAACATCTTTATGCTTAAGCAAACTTTGCGGGGTCGGGTGGCTGTAGCCGCCTTGGCTGTGGCTATCGCGGGAGGGGTAGCGGTCTCGACTGTGAACGCTGAACATGCCGCTGCCGCTCAACTGGCCGCGAGTAATAATAATCGGACGTTTAACGTTTCGGGCAGCCCGCGAATTCACGGGAATGGTCAAGTTGGGCAGACCGTTGAGGTGACTGGTCGAAATAACGTGTTCAGCCCGGCGCCGACTTCTTGGCGTTACCAGTGGTTGCGCAACGGCAACCCAATCCCGAACGCGAATGGGCGCACCTACACCATCCGCAACGCCGACGCGGGCACCGAACTCTCCGTGCGCGTCACGGCTCGCCGCGACGGTTTCGCCAACCGCACCCTGACCCTCGCCTCCATCCAAGTTGCGCAAGGCCCAATCCGCTTCGGTCAAGAAACTAGATTCGCGGCGCCCGCCAACGTTAACATACTTCGTACTTTCCGCGCTCCGATAGATGTGACCGCCCAGTTGCGGGCACGAGGGGACGTTACGGGTGGTAATGGGCGATTCTTTGAGCCGCTCCCAGGGAACGCTTTCTGGGCAATGGAAGCTCGCCTGTTTAATGAGAGCACGAACCCGCAAACCCTAACTATCCTCGACTCTTTGGGTTTCCAAAATCGGCAGGGCCTCCCTTTCGTTCAGCGATGCCCCCGTGCATTTGATTCAATTTTCTACGGTGTGAACAGCGCACAGGGGCAGCAATCGGTGACAGTTCCTGCCCGTGGTGAGATAACGGCTTTCTATTGCGTTGAAGCTCCTGCTAACGCATTCTCAGTGGGCCAATTTGGGTGGCGGACCAACAATTCATTCACCCGAATGTTCGCCAACCCGTAACCTCTAGTTCCGCTAATATCTAGGATGAATCCTATTTGGCTCTGTAATAGACCCATGTAGATAGCAGGTGGCTGGTGAGGTAAATACGCCTTGCCAGCCACTTCTTTGCGCGGGTTCGGGGCGGGGGTGGTTTCGACAGGCTCAACCAACGGGGTTTGGGTGACCGACGCAGCCCGAGAGGAGAATCCGCTTGCGGATTTTACCGAGGCTAGGAGGGAATAGGGAGCGCAGCGACCGCCACAGGCTCAACCAGCGGGAGCCGCCTATCGGCTTCGAACCGATGACCTACGCTTTACAAGAGCGTCGCTCTACCAGCTGAGCTAAGGCGGCCTGCCGGGAGCAGCCGCACGCGGCACCCCCGACATTGGCCATTCTAGCGCGAAAACCTTGGCCGATAAAATCACCGTCTATTTTGCGCTCTCGGCGGAACAGCCACGCGCCACCACCCCAAGTTTCGCAAGCGCGGCGGGCTACTATTCCCGCAACAAACCAACGATTTTGTGGGGAAGCAGTGCGTCGTAATCACCCGCGTGGCGGCCGAATCATTTTGGCCGCAGTAGCAGTATCAGTAGTAGTGGCCGGATTGACGATTTACAATACCGCAAGTGCTGTCCCCCCGGTTGTCGCCGGAGTTAGTAACCCGCTGGTTCCGCTCGCGGAGAAGGGCCCGTTCGCGCCAGAGTTTGGTACGGAGGAAGACTTGGCGGACACGGGTTTGCCAGCCGACGGCCCCGGTGAAGATTACGAAGGCGCGGAAAACGGCGACGCAAATACTGACACCGACAACGGAGCAGCAAGCGACAACGAGCCGGAACCGCAGTGGGAGCCGCAACCCTGGAATGTCGGACGCGGCCCGAACTGGACGGATAGGGTTTTGCTCACTTACGACGACTGCATTGCCGACCCCGACCGCCTGATTGAGGTGCTCGACCACGCCACCAACCTGGACATTGGCCTGCTCATCTTCCCGCACGGCAACTGTTGGCAGATGTACAACCGCTGGGGCCTCGACCTGAACCAAATTATTCGCGAGCGCGGGCACTGGGTGGGCAACCACAGCAACACCCACCCCGACCTCACGCGCCTGAGCCGCAGCCAGGTGATCAGCCAAATCACCGGCCCCGTCGAGTCCAACCTGCTGCGTCCGCCGTTTGGCGCCTTCAACGCGATGGTCACCGAGGCTGCCGAGTCGGTGGGTATGCGCATCGTGTTTTGGACCCTGGACACCAACGATTGGCGCGGCGGCGGGCGGTCGGAGGATCGCGTGGTCGCGGAGGTGCTCGAACGCGCCGAGCCGGGCGATAACGTGCTGATGCACTTGCAGCACGCCGGTTTTTCGGTTTCGGCGTTGGACCGGATTCACGCCGGGCTGGGCGAGCGCGGTTTGCAGCTCTGCCGTCCCGCGCCGCCCGACCAGCGCCCCACCCCCGTCCAAGTCCCCGACAACATCTGCTAGCGGCCCGCCCGGTGGTTGGAATGTTCCGGTGGTTGGAACGTTCTGTTGGTTAAGCCTGTGGCGGTCGCTTCGCTCCCTATTCCCTCCTGGGCCTCGGTAAAATCCGCGAGCGGATTTTCCTCTCGATCTGCGTCGGTCACCGAACCCCCGTGGGTTGGGCCCGTGGCGGACGCTACGCTCCCAAATCCCTCCTGGCCCTCCGTAGAA
>JAITCS010000205.1 GCA_031282935.1 Cellulomonadaceae bacterium | reverse complement strand
CGTTGAAACCTTCCTGGCGTGATAGGCTGAAAACATGAGCCATGACACCCTCGACCACGACACCGACGACGCCGTCCTCAACAAGGTGATCGCCGCCGCCTCGGGTGTGGCCGCCACCTTCGTTGCCAACGCCGTCATCCGGCAGGTGTGGAAAGCCGCCACCGGGGAATCCGCCCCCAAGAACGCCAACGACCCTGGCCTGCGCATTGCCCAGGCGGTCGCTTTCGCGGCGCTTTCGGCTGGGGTTGCGGTGTTGGCGCGGCGGTTGGCCACGCACGGCGCCGCCTCCGCTTTGCAACATGTGGGGCGCAAATCAGCGGCAGACATGGCGGCCCACTTGGTTTCGGAAGTTAAAAAGGGCCACTAGCAGCCAAAACGGCGCAAATTGCGCTAACATAGAACTACGACAGGGGAGCGCACAGGCGCTGAGAGTACCGAAAGGTTGACCCTCGAACCTGATCCGGTTAGCACCGGCGGAGGGAGTCGAGCCCCTTCTTGATTGCTGGGTTGCCCAGCAATAACTCAAGGAGGAACGTTGTGAAACTTAGCAAGGGTGCCCTGGGGGCGTTTGCGCTGGTGAGCGCGCTGAGCCTGACTCTGGCGGGGTGCGCCGGGGGGTCTGTTGGGGGCGGTGCGAACGGCACTGCGAATGGCGGCGACAACGCGGGTGCAGGCAGCAGCGGCGGCGGTGGCACGAACGCTGGAAATAACGACGGTAATCAAAACGCCGCTTCACCCAACCCGGATAGCAATAGCGTGGTATTAGTCACCACTAATTCATTCGCTATTTCCGATGCCACTAAAGCGGCTTTCGAGCAAGAAACGGGTTTGACCCTAACGGTATTGCCAGTGGGGAGCGCCGGGTTATTGGCGAATCAATTAGTTCTCACCCGAGATCACCCTCTGGGTGACGCTTTCTTTGGGGTAGATAACACTTTTATTTCCCGATTAGTTGATAATAACGTTATGGACATATTGCCCACTGACGCGAGATTTGTTCCGATAACCCAGGGTGATGTTTGCGTTAACATTGACAAAGCCTGGTTTGCGCAGCGGGCAGAACAGCGACACCCGGAAGGCGCAGTCGGATCAGTTACTCCCACTAATTTGAATGACTTGTTATCTGACACTAACCAGGGTTTGTTTGTGGCATTGAATCCCGCCACTTCATCGCCCGGTTTGGGCTTTTTGCTGGCCACCATTGCCGCTTATGGGGACCCCGAGGCAGGAATTGCCGGGGTAGGCGGCGGGTCCATCGTAAATGGGAATTTCACAAACGGCAGTGATTCTGATTTGCACCCGAACATTGGTAGTTGGCAGGATTATTGGCGCCAATTACGCGAGAACGGAGTTCTAGTTTCCGATTCCTGGTCCAGCGGCTATTTCTCCGATTTCTCTGGCGCTGGGGAAGGCGGGCTAAGGCCAATAATTGTGTCCTATTCCAGTTCCCCCGCCTCTACCTTGAATGAGGACGGCAGCGCGAGCACAACTGCCGCTTTATTGGATACTTGTTTTAGGCAATATGAGTACGCTGGAATATTGCAAAATGCGAATAACCCGCAGGGCGCCGAGAAACTTATCCAATTCCTTTCCAGCCCAACTTTCCAGGCCGACTTGCCAACCCAAATGTGGGTGTATCCCGCTATTGCGGGCACGCAGTTACCCGATGATTGGGCGCAGTTCGCCCCGCAAGCCGCCCAGCCCTTCGAGGTTGACCCGGCTGCCATTGAGGCCAACCGAGAGCGCTGGCTGGAGGAATGGACAGAAATCGTCACCGGCTAACTGACTAGAGCCGTCTCGTGGTTACCGAAATCGTCCCGGCCGCAACTCGGCGCGCCCCGAACCGAAACCGCCCAGCAAAACCACTAAAAAAACGTCCAACTCCATACACCCTCGCCCTCACCCTAGCCGTGCTGCTGCCGCTAACCTTCCTGGCCGTATTCTTTTTCGTCCCGGTGTTTAACCTGCTCAGCAGAGGTTTCGGCGGCGAAAGTGGTGCCGACTGGGGCGGCCTGCTCACCGTCTTGACGCGGCCCCGAACTTGGCGCCTAGTGCGGAACACCATCGGCCAAGCGCTGGTGGGCACCGCGATAACCACGGCGCTCGGAATTCCGATCGCGTACCTGCTGTACCGCACGCGCTTTCCGGGCCAAGCGGTAGTTAGGGCGCTTGTGATGGTGCCGTTCGTGCTGCCCACCGTGGTGGTGGGCGTGGCGTTCCGTTCCCTGCTCCGGCCCGGAGGCCTACTCGCGCCGGGCGGCCTGCTAGGCGGGCTAAACCTCGACCAGAGTTTTGCGGCAGTGCTGCTGGCGCTGATATTTTTCAACCTGTCCGTGGTGGTGCGTACGGTGGGCGGTCTGTGGCAACGCCTCGACCCGCGCCAGGAGCAGGCGGCCCGCGCGCTCGGCGCCAGCCCGTTCAGGGCGTTTTGCACGGTGACGATCCCGGCCTTGCTGCCTGCAATCGCCGCCGGAGCTGCGCTGGTTGCCCTGTTCAGTGCCACGGCTTTTGGGGTGGTGCTGGTGTTGGGCGGCACGGGTTACGGCACTGTGGAAACCGAGATTTACCAGCGGGTCACTGTGTTTCTTGACCTGCGAGGCGCGGCGGTGCTCTCGATTCTGCAGCTCGTGGTGGTCGCCATTGCCTTGACGGTTTCGCAGCACGCCCGGGCGCGCAGTGAGCGGGCGGTGGCCGTCGCCAGGGCCGAGAACGCCGCTCACCGTTGGCAGTTGTCGAACCGTTTCGACCTCGTATCAGCGCTGGTCACAACGGTCACGGTCGGGCTGCTGATAGTGGCGCCGCTGCTCAGCCTTGTAATTCGTTCGCTGCAGGACGGCACGGGTGCGTGGACGCTGGCCAACTACCGGGCTCTGAACACCGCTACGACAGGCGGCCTCATTGTGCCCGTGACAACTGCGCTTGCGATGTCGCTGCGCACCGCCGCCATCGCCACCGCCCTCGCGCTGCCCATCGGGTTCCTGCTGGCGCTGGTGCTTTCCCGCCGCCCCCGCAGCCGGTCGGGCCGCCGCGCGATCTCCGGTTTCGACGCGTTCGTGATGCTACCGCTAGGGGTTTCGGCGGTCACCGTGGGTTTCGGGTTCCTGATCACGTTCACGCGACCGTGGTTCGGGCTGGACTTGCGCACGTCGGGGCTGCTGATCCCCGTGGCCCAGGCGGTGGTTGCGATTCCGCTGGTGGTGCGCACGCTGTTGCCGGTGCTGCGCGCGGTTGACCCTCGGCAGCGGCAGGCGGCGGCCACACTCGGGGCCTCGCCGTTGCGGGTGTTGCGCGACGTGGATTTGCCGCTGATTCTCCGACCGCTCGGGACGGCGCTTGGTTTCGCGTTCGCGGTGTCGCTGGGCGAGTTCGGGGCCACTTCTTTCTTGGCGCGGCCCGACGCTCCCACTCTGCCGGTGGTGATCTTTCGGCTGCTGTCCCGGCCGGGGCAGGCCAACTTCGGGATGGCGCTCGCGGCGGCGGTGCTCCTGGGCCTGCTGACGGCCTTGGTGATGGCGGCCGTGGAGCGCCTCAGCGGCACCTCCCTATTTGGCGGTTGAGCCCGTCGAAACCCCCGCGCCGTGCCCCCCTGGCGGTTGAGCAGAATCTGGCGGTTGAGCCTGTCGAAACCCCAGGCGCCCCGTTGCTCCTTGCCCTCGGTAGAATCCGCGAGCGGATTCTCCTCTCGAGTTGCGTCGTTCCCCAAAACCCCAGGTATTCGCCCTGTTGGCAAGGTATTTTTAGGCCCCTGCCAACCTTCGCCCCAGGTTCAGATGCGCGGTGTTACCGCGCAAGTGCAACCTACACCGACCACTGTTATCATATTAGTATGCTAACGTGATATTATCCTTGGGTGCGGTGGGAAATTGACATCTTCTGGGCGGAGTGAACTAAGGATTCTCTTCGCGTTTGACCCGAAACGTAAAGCAATTACACTTTTAGGCGGGGATAAGCAAAAATCTTGGAACAAATGGTATTCCGTGGCAATTAAAGTAGCTGATGCGTTATTCGATGAGTATTTGGCGCAGACACAAATAAAGGAGAAAGAAAATGGTTGACACTTTAAAGAGGATGGACGAGGTATTCGGGATAACTCCCGAGGAACTCAAAGAAGCGTTAGCTGACCTTGATACTCGGCAAGCCGCTTGGGATTTACAGCAACTCCGCAAAAAGCAGGGTCTGACACAGCAGGCCGTCGCTGAATCAATGCATGACGCGCAAAACCGGGTATCACAAATTGAGAAAGGTGGGGTGGAGCGAGTGCGGCTCAACACACTGCGCCGATACGCGCAAGCTCTAGGTGGCACCCTAACCGTCGAAATCTCAATCGGTGAAAACAAATACCAAGTAGCCTAACCAGTCTTTACGTTTCGCACATCGGTATCACCGCTATTAGTTGCAGGTGCGCGGTAGCACCGCGCACCTAAGCCTGGAGCAATAGTTGGCAGAGGCCTAAAAACCCTCACCAAAAAGATTGATAACGAATGTCCTCTGCTGCCTTTGGGCTGCAAGCTCGGTCTACTTTGAGGCCTCCGCTAGTTTGGTTTGGGCCTTGTCTAGCCGCGTGGCGAAATCATCAACCGCTTTCCCAGAGGCCCATTTGTCAAGATGCGACGGTTAGGGGTATGGGTCTTTTTGATGGGCTGGTAATTTCTGCGCGGCAGGTTCTATCTTGCGGTTGAGGTAAGGTTGTTTCGACAGGCTCAACCACCGGGAGGGTTGACCGATGCTCGGTGGTGGTTTCGGTGACCGACGGAGCCCGAGGGTAGAGTCCGCTTGCGGACTATACCGAGGGCCAGGAGAGAATAGGGAGCGCAGCGACCGCCACAGGCTCAACCACCGGAGTTCGGTTTGGCAGTGAGGTGGTTTCTGCAATGATGTGGTTTCGACAGGCTCAACCACCGGAAGTGTTCAGCCACCGGAAAGGCTCAACTGCCGATTGGGGTTCAACCGTCGGTACGGGGGAGGGTGTGCAGTGATACTATGCTGGGGAGGGGGTGGCCAGTGGGGCTTGAGGTTTCGCACGTGGGCGTGCACTATGAAAATGTTTCACGTGAAACATTTGGGCCCAAGGTGGCGGTGTCCGACGTTTCTTTTAGACTGGCCGATGGGGAATCTTTGGCACTGTTGGGGCCCAGCGGCT
>JAITCS010000190.1 GCA_031282935.1 Cellulomonadaceae bacterium | reverse complement strand
GTGCCCATTGCGCCCAGCGGTTCGGCTCCAGTGTTCGCCATCGGAGTGAGGATTAGGCGCAGTTCTTCTCGCGTGTAGCCGAAAGCGCGTTGCCTTCTTTCCACCGAAGATGGGGAGTGTGCAATGTGCTCGCGTTTCGGCAGAGTTTCCAGCGGAATCTGGTAGTCGTTCAGCCATTTTTCGTAAGGCTTCTGTGCCGCTAATTCGGCCTTTATTTCGCTATCCTCGATGATTCTTTGGCCTTTGGTGTCAACCAAGAACATCTTTCCTGGCTCCAGCCGACCTTTGCGCACAATCTTTTCGGCGGGAATGTCAAGCACACCGGTTTCGGAGGCTAGAACCACAAAGCCGTCGTCAGTGACCCAGTACCGGGCGGGGCGCAACCCATTTCGATCCAGCACCGCGCCAATCAAGGTGCCGTCCGTGAACGTCAAGGCGGCCGGGCCATCCCATGGCTCCATCAGGTTGAGGTGGTAATCGTAAAACGCCTTGCGGGCGGGATCCATCTCTTCGTTGTGTTCCCAGGCTTCGGGGATCATCATCAAAACCGCGTGCGGCAGCGACCGCCCTGACAGATGTAGCAGTTCGAGAACTTCGTCAAAGGTGGCCGAATCAGAAGCTCCGGGGGTACACACCGGCAGCAGCGGTTGCAAATCTCCCAGCAGTGGGGCTTTCAGGGAACCCTCCCGCGCTGCGATCCAGTTTCGGTTGCCTCGGATGGTGTTGATTTCGCCGTTATGGGCGACGTAACGCATCGGTTGAGCGAGGGGCCAACTGGGGAAAGTGTTGGTTGAGAATCGGGAGTGAACCAGCGCGATTTCGCTGGCGAACTTCGGATGGGATAAGTCAAGGAAGAAGGGTTGTAACTGGTTTGTGGTTAACATGCCCTTGTACACCAGGGTTTGGCAGGATAACGAGGCGAAATACAAACCTAATTCGTGCTGCGCCCGCTTCCGAATGCGGTAAGCCCGCCGGTCAAGGTCCTCACCTTTTAGTTCACCCTTGGGATCAATCAGCACTACCTGCCGAAAGGTTGGCATGGTTGACCGCGCAGTTGGACCTAAATCGTTGGGGTCAACCGGCACCTCGCGCCACGCGAATACGTCTAGGCCCTCTTGGTGGGCGATATCTGTGAAAGCCGCTTCCAATGTTTCACGTGAAACATTTTCCGGGCCGGGCGCTGAGGCGGGCGGGAAAAACGCTAAGCCCACCACATACTGTCCTGCCGGGGGCAACTGAGAACCTGGGAAGATTTCTCCGAAAACCTCACGCAAAAACTCGTCCGGAATCTGGGTTAATATGCCCGCGCCGTCACCGGAGTTCTCCTCAGCGCCCACCGCCCCCCGATGGTCAAGGTTTCGCAGCGCCGTCAAACCGGCGTCAACAATATCCCGACCAGGGGTGCCTCTCAGGGTTGCAACGAAAGCTACCCCGCAAGAATCGTGTTCAGCACTCGGATCGTAAAGACCACCTCGATAGGACATTTGGACATTATCTCCCCGCCTGGATTGCCTATTGTGGAAATTCACCTTGTGGCGCCCGGTCTGTCCGGTTCTGAAAGACTTAAGCGCGAACTGAATTGCTTAAGCGGCTTCCGCGATGCCAGGATCGTCGGGAGCGATGAGAGCCAAGATGTGGTTGAGCTTTGACATGTCCTCAAACTCGATGGTCACCTTGCCGACCTGCCCAATTCGCACCTGCACTTTGGCCCCAAACCGCTCAGTTAGGCGAACCGCCAACTGGTCTGTGGCTGGAGTGCGCGCCGAGCGCGGCCCAATCTGACGCGGCGGCCTTTGCTCGTCGGCAGCGAGCACCAGTTCCTCAACGGTGCGCACGGACAGGCCTTCAGCAACAATGCGTTGCGCCAGGCGTTCCATTTCCGCGACGTCTTTCAGGCCCAGAATTGCCCGCGCGTGACCGGCGGAGAGGTCGCCCTTCGCCAACCGCCTTTGGATCAAGGGCGGTAATTTCAGCAGCCTCATACTGTTGGTGATTTGCGGGCGGCTGCGGAAAATCCTGGCGGCTAGTTCCTCTTGCGTGCAGCCGAAATCGTCAAGCAGTTGCCGATAGGCGGTGGCCTCTTCCAGTGGGTCGAGGTTTGCGCGGTGCAGGTTCTCCAGCAGCGCGTCGCGCAACATGGCAGCGTCGTCGGTGTCGCGGATGATCGCGGGGATTTTACGCAACCCTGCTCGTTGGGCGGCGCGCCACCGCCGTTCGCCCATGATCAGTTCGTAACCGCCGCGCCGTTCGCGCACCACGATGGGCTGCAGCAACCCGATTTCGCTGATTGACGAGGTCAGTTCGGCCAGTTCTTCCTCACCGAACACCTTGCGTGGCTGCTTGGCGTTCGGCTCGATCATGTCAATGATCAACTCGGCATAACGCACCCCGGGCACGGGCAAGAGTTTGTCCTCGTTGTCGGCCCCCTGGTCGTCACGGCCTGAGCTGGCCAAACCGATCCGGCCGTCAGCGTCGGCAGCGTCCCAGGCTTGACGGCTGGCAATTACTTCGGCTTTGTCCTCGAAAAAGACATCAACCGGGCGTTTCCGAGGCTTTTCCACTGGCTCCTTTACGGGGTGGAGTTCAGTCACCGTTGCCGGGGGCGCCGAGGGGTGCCTTGCGATTGCCGCGTTCAGCAGCGGGTTGTCATCGTGGCGAGGCAGGTTGACGAGGGCCGAGGATTTGACCAACTGGGCAGGCGCCGACCTGTCGAAATGGGAAATCGAGTTCGACTGGTTCGCGCCGCGATCACCCTCTGGCCCATTATCGGGGCCATCCGCTGGGTCGGCAACGGCGTGCAGCGAGTGGTTTTGGTTCGGCCCTGCTCCCGGCCCGGAGGGAATCAGCGACGCGATTCCGCGCCCTAAACCTGTGGTTCGTGTAACCATTATGCCGCCACCTGCTCCATCGAAACTGCACGGGCGCTCAGTTCGCGCGCCGCTTCCAAATATGCCAAGGCCCCAGTGGAGGTGGGGTCGTAAGAGATCACGGTTTGCCCGTAACTGGGTGCCTCCGCAATGCGAACCGACCGAGGGATCCGGGTTTTCAGCACCTGATCCGTGAAGTGCTCTTGCACCTCGTCAGCGACTTGCCGCGCCAGGTTGGTGCGGCCATCGTACATCGTGAGCAGGATGGTTGAGATCGCGAGCACGGGGTTGAGGTGCTGCCGCATCAAGTCAACGGCCCGCATTAGCTGGCCCAGCCCCTCTAGTGCGTAGTATTCGCATTGGATTGGCAAAAACACCTCGTTAGCGGCCGCGAAAGCGTTCACGGTGAGCAGGCCCAAACTGGGGGCGCAGTCAATCAGGATGTAGTCGTAGCCGGGCTGCTTGGTGGCGCTAAGTTCCGTCAAGTATTTGTCAATGGCGCGCCGCAACCTTGTTTCACGGGAAACAACGCTCACCAACTCGATCTCGGCGCCAGCGAGGTCAATCGTGGAAGGCACCCCGAAAAGGCCGGGCACCGAAGCGCAGGGCTGCACCACGGCGCTCATCGGCAATTCGTCTATCAGTGCCTCGTAAATGGAGTCGGTGCCGACGTGGTGCTCCAGGCCGAGAGCGGTGGAGGCGTTCCCCTGCGGGTCAATGTCTATCACCAGCACCCGCAAGCCGCCCGTGGCCAGAGCCGCCGCGAGGTTCACGGCCGTGGTGGTCTTGCCCACCCCGCCCTTTTGGTTGGCTATCGCCATGATCCGGGTTTGCGAGGGCTTGTCGAACTGCCGACCTTGCAACGAGATGCGGCGCCGACAATCCATGCTCAACTGGGCCGCTAATGGCGTATCATACCCAGCCTCAGGAATCGCCTCTGCTAATGCCTCACGCTCGGCCTCGCTCAGTGCGGCCGGGTTATGGCCCTGGTTCGATGTCAGCATCCCGACTTCCTCCTGCGCTTGGTGCTCGCGACTAGCCTACGTTCTTAACGCCGAGCGTAGTGGGAGGCACGGACAACAACGTATTCGAACACCGAGATGCGCGGAAAAAAGGCATCCAGTCGCGTCGCAAAATGTTTCACGTGAAACATTTAGTCCCGCCTGGAGGTTTCCGCCTTGTCCGTTGATCATGGTTTCGACAGGCTCAACCAACACACTCAGCAAATGCTCACAACCGCAAACGCTCACGGCCTCGGCGAGGCGTCCGGGTCAGGAACTGGCGCCGCCGCCAGCAGCGCCTTGGTGAAATCGTGGCGCGGGTCCGTGAATATCTGGTGCGCAGCTCCCATTTCCACAATTTCGCCATTTTGCATCACGGCAATTCGATCGGATACATGACGCACCATTGCTAAATCGTGGGCAATAAACACATAGGTCAGCCCGTGGGTTTCTTTCAGTTCCACTAAAAGGTTGATAACTTGGGCAGCGATGGACACATCGAGGGCGGATATTGGTTCATCCAGCACCAGCAATTTCGGTTCCATGATAAGGGCGCGTGCAATTCCTACCCGTTGACGCTGCCCGCCCGATAATTCATGGGGGAATCGGTTGCCTAATGCCGGGTCAAGGCCCACCGATTTTAGTGCCTCATTCACCCGGTTCGAGAGGTCACGGCGATTACCGGCAATCAGCAAACCCTCGGCCACAATTTTGCTAACCGACATTCGTGGGTCTAGAGAAGCTCCGGGGTCTTGGAAAACCATTTGCAGTTCGCGTTTAGTTTTGCGTCGTTTTTGCTGGCCTAAAACTTCCACGTTTTGGCCACGATAAAGTATTTGCCCAACCGTTGGTTGATATAGCCCAACAATAGCTCGGCCCAAAGTTGTTTTCCCAGAACCGGATTCTCCAACGATACCCAAAGTTTCGCCGGGCATTACTTCAAAACTGACATTGTTGACGGCTCTTACCGCGCTTGGCCCTCGTCCGAATACTTGAGTCAGGTGCTTTACTTCTAAAATCGGTGCTGTCATTGTGCCCAATACTCCCACCGTTGTTGAATGTCTTTTGGTGGGGTGACTTTTGGTGCCCCTTTGGCTAAGAGCCAAGTGGCGGCATAATGGGTGTCCGATAACTGAAAGAATGGGGGTGCTTGTTCGCCGTCAATCGCTAAGGCGTAGGGATTTCGGGGCGCGAAAGCATCCCCTTTGGGCGGATTCAGCATTGAGGGTGGGGCGCCCGGAATTGTGGTTAGTCGTTTTGGATCCCCATTATCGGCGCTGGGCAGTGACCCCAATAATCCCCACGAGTAGGGGTGGCGAGGATTATAGAATATCTCCCGAACAGTTCCTACTTCAACAATTCGACCTGCATACATAACCGCCACGCGGTTCGCGAA
>JAITCS010000062.1 GCA_031282935.1 Cellulomonadaceae bacterium | reverse complement strand
CCAAGGCGGACTTGGGCTCGCCGTTGGCGCTGATGGAACTTTACGAGCCCGCCGGGGTGCAGGTGGTGGTTACCGAACCGCAGGTTGGCGCTGATGGCGGAGAGATTCGGGTCTCGGCTGGGATGGCTCGACCCACGCTCACTTTGCAGCCGGGAGCTTTGGAATTGGTTCGCCAGGTGCTGGAGGGCAAGGTTTCGGTGCTGCTGGGGCACTCGGGGGTGGGCAAATCCACGCTGGTGAACGCGCTGGTGCCTGGGGCCGGGCGGGCCACCGGGGCGGTCAACGACGTGACCGGGCGCGGGCGGCAGACCTCAACCTCCGTGGTGGCTTTGCCGCTGCCAGCCGAGGCGGGATGGGTCATTGACACCCCCGGAATCCGGTCGCTGGGCATTGCCCACGTGCAGACCGAGCATGTGCTGGCGGCTTTCCCCGAGTTGGCGCTGGTGGCCGAGGATGAGTGCCCGCGCGGTTGCACCCATTTGCCGAGTGCGCCGGATTGCGCGCTGGATGAGTGGGTTCTGGGGACGGACGCGGGTTTGGGGTCGGTTTCTGGTTTTGGTGAGGTTGAGGCTGCGGGCGGGGTTGATCCTTTCGGGGCGGCCGAAAATTCGGGCGGGGCTAGCCTGGCGGTCGGAGTGAGCCTGGCGGGTGAGGCCGTTTCAGGGCGCGCTTTGCGGTTGGCTTCCTTGCGACGGTTACTAGAGGCGCGCGAGGGTGCGGCGGCGGCGTTAGCGCTGCACGCTTCCCAGGTAGCACGACGATCGGTATAAGATGACAGACTTCAGTTCAGATTTGGCGTTAGCCCTAGAGTTGGCGGACATTGCCGACGCTCTCACAGGTTCTTATTTCGGGAAGCCCGACCTTTCCATCTCCCAAAAGGCGGATTTGACTCCAGTTTCTGAGGCCGACCGCGCCGTCGAAGCGGCTTTGCGAGCGCGACTCGCGCAGGCACGACCAGATGACGCGGTGCTGGGTGAGGAGTACGGGCGCACAGCAGGCGGGGCACGCTGCTGGATAATTGACCCGATAGATGGCACCAAAAACTATATTCGCGGGCTGCCGGTGTGGGCTACTCTGATCGGCTTGGCGGTGGGTGATGATATGGTTGTCGGCGTTGTGTCTGCCCCCGCGCTGGGGCGCCGGTGGTGGGCCGCCCAGGGCCAGGGCGCCTGGGTCACCGCCCGCAATTCCGCGCCGCAGGCCGACCCTCTCGCCCCTCGCCGTATCCATGTTTCCAGCATTGACACTGTTGCTGAAGCCTCGCTGTCCTACGCGTCCCTGGGGGCGTGGAAGCAGCACGGCCTTCTCGACGAATTCGTGAGTCTGACATTGGAATGTGGGCGCACCCGAGGTTACGGCGATTTCTGGTCCTACATGCTCGTTGCCGAGGGCTGCGTTGACATCGCGGTCGAACCGGAGCTGGAGATTTACGACATGGCTGCCCTGGTTCCCATTGTCACCGAGGCTGGTGGGGTGTTCACCAGCCTAAACGGTACGCCCGGCCCTTGGGGTGGGAACGCGCTGGCCACCAACCCGCAACTCTACTCTAAAGTGCGCAACCGCTTGCAAGCGACTTGATTCCCGGTTTCCATCAGCGACGATGGTTAGTTAAAGTCGCAGTTCTTTCAAGACTGCGATTCTTTCAAGACGGGGGTTCTAAAAGACGAGGGTTTTCAGGTGGGGATGATTAGCGTTAAAGCCGCAATGGCCAACCCCATGGCGAGGTAAAAGAACACGTCCAAGCCCCGGCTGCGCACGGCAATACCAGCGGCGCGAGTGGCGATGGGAGCGCGAGCCCGCCAAATGCCGCAGCCGATCAGCGTGAACCCCAGAGCGAGCGCCCCCGCGACCGTCGAGATGGTCAGCCCGAACAGCACCGCGAATGCGACCCCGCAACAGGCGAACAGCATGGATCGGCGCGGGTCTGGCCCCTGATGCAACTGGTTGGCGGCGTGCGCCGGTGAGCGGCGCGGCACCCAGAGCGAGGCGAAGTCGAACACGGCAGCGGGTATTTGCTAGTGGTAGAAGTGCCGGACGCCGGTGAGGAACATGGGCACCCCGGCCGCCTCGGCGGCGGCAATCGAATCTGCGTCCCGCACCGAACCGCCGGGCTGCACCACCCCGGCGATCCCGCCGTCGAGCAGCAACTGCAACCCGTCGGCGAACGGGAAGAAAGCGTCGGAGGCCGCGACCGATCCCTGCGAACCGCCGCAGAACTCTGCCGCCCGAGCCAACGCCAACCGGCACGAGTCCACTCTATTCACCTGCCCCATCCCGATCCCAATCGCTGCCCCGTCGCGCGCCAGTAAAATCGCGTTCGACTTGGCCGAACGTACCGCGCGCCAAGCGAATTCGAGGTCTGCCAGCAGCGCCTGCCCCTGCGGGGTCGCTGGGTCAACTTTGGGGCCCGCCACTTGTGTCCAGTTGGCAGGGTCGTCGCCCTCGGCCTGATAGCGGTCAACATCTTGGATGAGCAGGCCACCGGAGATTCGGCGCTCTTCAACCTCAGTGCCGCTCAAGCCGAGGGCTTCGGCCTGCAACACGCGCAAATTCCTTTTCGCTTGGAGCACCTCTAGGGCGTCCGGTTCAAACCCGGGGGCGACGAGAACCTCGGTGAACACCTTGGCAACCTGTTCCGCCATTTCCTTGGTGACGAGGCGGTTGGCAGCGACCACGGAACCATAGGCGCTCAGGGGGTCGGTGGCGAAAGCTCGCTGATAGGCTTCAGCGATAGTGGCGGCGATTGCGATGCCGCAGGGGTTGGCGTGCTTGATGATCGCCACGGCAGGCTCGGTTTGATCCCAGGCCGCCCGCCACGCGGCATCGGCGTCAACGTAGTTGTTGTAGCTCATGGGCTTGCCTTGGAGCACCTTAGCGTTTGCCAGGCCGACTCCGGTGCCGTCGGGGATGATCGAGGCTTTTTGGTGCGGGTTTTCGCCGTACCTGAGTTCCACTTGCTGGCTTTGCGCACCCGGCGCACCCAGCTCACCTTGAGTGTCGCTTGGGTCTAGCCAGCGCGTCACATCGTTGTCATACTTCGATATTGTTTCAAAAACCTTTGCGGCAAGGCTGCGGCGTTGTTGATAGGTGAAACCCCCGTCATTTAGGGCGGCGATAACATATGGATACTGGTCTGGACTAATGACGGCGGCCACCGAGGCGTGGTTTTTAGCGGAAGCACGCAGTAAAGCGGGACCACCAATGTCAATCTGTTCAATCATTTCATTTTCGGATAGATCAGTTTTGACCAACTGCGAGAATGGGTAAAGGTTTCCGATAACCAGATCGAAAGGCTGGTAACCAAACTCCGCTAATTGTTCCAGATGACTATCTTTGCGGGTATCGGCTAACAATCCGCCGTGAATTGCAGGGTGCAGCGTTTTCACGCGCCCTTCAAGGATTTCTGGGGAACCCGTGACTTGTTCTACCAGAGTTACTGGGATGTTTGCATTTTGGATGGCTTTGGCGGTGGAGCCGGTGGAAACTATTTCGACCCCAGCGTTGTGCAAACTCGTCACCAATTCCAGCAACCCGGTTTTATCGAATACGGAAATCAGGGCGCGTTTAATCTCGCGTTTGTCGACCGTGGGACGATCTGGCGCTGCGGTTTCTACCTTTAGTTCACCCATTTAACAAACCTTACCTTTTCGACAAATCTTGCCTTATTAACAAACCTACTTAGTTTTCCGCCTAATTCCCCACTGCACGGCGATCCTTCCGTGCTGCCGACCAAGCCCCGGCCGCCAAACTTCCGACCACCACAAGCGACCCAACCAGCACCTCGGCGGCGAAAATCGCGGCCACCAGCCACGGTTGCGCACCCAAAACACTCAGCCGAGCCAGCCCGATGCCACCTGCGGCAGCGTGCTGCAAAAATGCCATGCCCAAGCCCGCCACCAGCGCGCACAGCACCGTGGAGCCCAGCATTTGGTAGGTGTTTTCTTTCAACCGCCGCCACAACACCCAACCGCAACAAGCGCCCAAAATCAAGAATACCACCGGACTGAAAAGCGCTGGCACCCCCGTCCAACTCTCGGGCGGCAAAGCAGCCATCAGAGGCAAAGCCGGGAGCGGCCCGCCCATGTGCGCCGCCGGTGAAAACAAGGTGTCCGCGCCGATAGCGAAACCCGGCCCAGCCAGCCAGGACATCGCCCAGATAATCCAGTTCGGAACGTAAGCTAATTGCGCCAAACCGAGCAGCACCCCGCCTACCCACCCCGGCGACAACCCCGCCACCACAGTAGCCGTGGCCTCACGGCCCAGAAATGCCCACAACCCCACCAATAAAGCTCCGCTGGCAATCGCCCCCAAAAGCGCGAGCGCAGCCGCAACTAAACCAGCGCTAATCATAGGTAAGATTTGCCGCAAAAACGCCAGCGGCAAGAAACGTTGCCAACTGTACTTGTCAAGCGCGAAAAGGTTGGCCGCTTTCAGGTCTTTGCGAAAAGCCCAAACAAAGGCCAAAAGTGCCACTATCGAAGCACCAAAACCAGCCTTAAGATTCTCGGTAACGTGCTGCCCAATAGAGGAAGAAACGAACATCGTGATGAAGCCATAAATTGCCGTGGCGGTAAAAACGGTAATGAATTGTGGGAAATTGGTCACTCCCCTTGCTGCGGCCCTATTTGCGGCGCTGCGCACACAAAGCCGAAACATAGCCACATAGCAAAACGCGAACCCTAAGGGGAACAAAGTGATTGGCATATTGCCGAAACTTGCTGCCCCACCGTGCCCTAACAACCAAATGCGCGCTGCCACCCCCGCTGCCGCCGCCCAGCCGGTGGCCGCCGCCCCGCCGCTGGAAACCAGAGCGACCACCACCAGCAAAGTGAGGGTGCCATACGAAACGAGCAACGCCAATCCGGCCAACCATACCCCTGACCAGGCGGGGGCCACCTTGGACATCCAGGCAGGGATTGCAACCTCGGGCTGCTGCTGTATGGGTGCGGGCGCGGTGACACGCAAAGCTGCGGTGGCGTTGTTGTGCAAATTCGGGCGCTCGGTGCGGGGCGCCTTGGCCGCAGCTTTGACGGGCTTAAAGGATTTCGGCTTGGCGGGCTTGTTTATGCTCTGCCGGGCGCGCGTCCCAAGCGGCTGGTCGGCGCGCATATCTGAGGCGGCACCTAGGGTTGAGCGCCCAGCCTCCGCCTTCGCCCGCGATCCAGCAGCAGGCTTGGGCGGGCGGCGCACCGTGGTTGTGGTCACGATCTTAGGTTACAACTTAGTCAGCGGCGCGAACCGCAAGACGAGGCGTTTTGTTCCTGTCGTGCCGAAATCTACCCGCGCCACTGCGTTGTGACCGGCACCTTCGAGGGCAACCACTTTACCCAGGCCGTAGGAATCGTGGGAAACTCGATCACCTATTGAGAACTGGCTTTCGTAGGCAGGCGCAGCAGGCGGCGGGGCATAACTGCTGGCGGGATGGGGTTTAGCACTCGACCGAGCTGGTTCTTTGGCTGCCTCACGGTACTTTTTTTGTGGCGGCGCCGATGTGGTTTCGCTTTTCCACCTTACAACCGGGCTGGCCCAAGTGCTGGTGAAAGACCCACCCCAGGCGCTCTGCCGCAAAGCGTCGGTGGCGGATTCGCGCCGCTGCCAATCAATAACCTCATCTGGAATATCCGACATAAATCGTGATTCCGGTAACGCATTACTGGTGCCCCACGCCGAACGCATTGCCGCCCTCGTCAAATAAAGCCGCTCCCGCGCCCGGGTAATGCCAACATATGCTAAGCGCCGCTCCTCCGCTAATTCATCCATACTGCCCATAGAACGCAAATGCGGGAAAGTGCCATCCTCTAGCCCGGTAAGGAATACCACCGGAAACTCTAGCCCTTTT
>JAITCS010000050.1 GCA_031282935.1 Cellulomonadaceae bacterium | reverse complement strand
ATTCGTACCCTCTTGGAGCGGGCGCTGACTGACGAGCGCGGCCTCGGGGGCGCTGTCGAAATCGAACCCGACGCCCTAGAGCAACTGGTGCGCCTCGCCGGTGGAGACGCCCGCCGGTCGCTCACGATTCTGGAGGCCGCCGCGGGCGCGGCCCTCGCAACCGCATCGCCAACCGCCGCTCCCGCCGAATCCCCAACCATAAATGTGGCCACCGTGGCCCAGGCCGCAGACAGCGCCGCCGTGCGCTACGACAAGGACGGCGACCAGCATTATGACGTGATCAGCGCTTTCATTAAGTCAATTCGAGGTTCTGACCCGGACGCCGCCCTGCACTATCTAGCGCGCATGATCGTGGCGGGTGAGGACCCGCGTTTCATCGCGCGCCGCCTCATCGTACACGCCGCCGAGGACATCGGGATGGCCGACCCGTCCGCGCTGCAAACTGCGACCGCCGCCGCCCAAGCTGCCCAATTCATCGGCCTGCCCGAAGCTCGCATCCCGTTGGCGGAGGCTGTCATTCATCTGGCTACTGCCCCCAAGAGTAACGCGGTGATTGCTGGAATTGATCAGGCCATTGCTGATGTTCAGGCTGGTAAAATCGGCGCAGTGCCAGCGCATTTGCGCGACGCCCATTATGCGAATGCGAAAACCTTAGGGCATGGGGTTGGCTATCTATATCCGCACAATTTCCCTAACGCCTTAGTGGCCCAACAATATCTGCCCGATGAATTAGTGGGCACCCAGTATTATCACCCCACCGATCATGGTTATGAGCGCCAAGTTACGGAGCGCCTCGCCAAAATAAAGGCCCACCAACAAGACCTTTAGTGTTTTTGGTAGCCGCGCTGTTATGCTGGGCCAGTGACCACGGTGACCCAGGTGCTTGCGATCCTTTTTTTGGTGCTTATCGCCGCAGCGGCTATTGCCGCGCTTTCCATCGCGCACCGCCAGCGCAGTGTTTCACCCTTGGGCCTGAATCGTTCGGCCGCAGCCGCAGATTTGATCGCCTTGGAAGAGGAACTGAATTATGCGGAGGCCCTGGCGGAACCCGATTCGGTTACGGCCGCTAACCTTGCGCGGGCACACCGGGAATTGAATCTCGCATTTGTTGACTACAATCGGCAATCTGCCGTTTCTGGTGAGGCGTTATCAAGTGGGGACGCTGACGCAATTTCGGCCCGTCTAGCAATAGTTCGAGAAATCCTGGCCGACCCAGAAACCCCGCGCGGAAACAGTGTGGCTTCCCACGATACATCGGTTATCGTGAATACCCAACTCGCCCCGACAGTTACTACGGGTTCGCGGGTATTCGAGGTCACTTTGTGGGTGCTCGGGTTAGCGCCGGGCCTTATATTTATGTGGCAAAAACAGCAGGTCCGAAATTATTTTGTTGCCCTAGAGCAACGTATTCGGGCAAATGCCGCCCAGATTGACGTGTATTTGGCGCAGCGCGCGCAAATCTTGGCGAATTGTCCTGGCTATTTGCCCGAGATGGATTTGGGCCTAAACGACGAGGGTCGAAACGAAGATGGCCGAAACGATGAGGGTCGAAACATCACCAACGGGCGCATTGACCGCGCTTATCAAGAGATATTAGCGCGCGCCCAAGGTGCCGCTGGTGGGAATGGCGGTGTCATATCGCCCGAATTGAAATCCGCTTTGCGCGCTGATCGAACCGTGCAACGCGAAATTACTGCCGCCCGCACGTTATATAATGACAGCGTAAATATGTGGAATAGGGACATCTTTGAGTGGCCAGCCAAGATGATAGTGGCCGCAGATGCAAAGCTAACCACCCGCCCGGTATTTGTCGGTTCCCGCCTCGGCACCTCCACGGACCTCACCAGATCCCGCTAGCTTTTTATTGTTGCGGTGCTCTAGCCGAATGCTGGGGCGTCGGTGGGCCATGGCTCGTTTGGGTGCAACGGTTCGCCGCGCAACAAGGTGGCCACCCATTCGTCCTCGCGCGGATCGCTGGGGTTGCGGGCCAAAATCCGGGCCCGGATGGTGCCATCGAACTGAAAACCCAATTTCCAGGCGACGCGGCGGCTGCGCCAGTTCCCGGCGTTGGCCGACCACGCCACGCGCGCCAAGTTCAGGCCGTCCGGGTCGAGTGCCCAGCTCAAAACTAAGCGTGCGGCTTCGGTAAGCAATCCCAAACCCCGTCCGGGTGGATAAGCGGCGTAACCGAGGGTGGCCGACCCCTGCCCGGTGGACACCGCATTTATGCCCTGCAAATCAACCGTGCCCAAAATCGGGCCCTCCGGCTCGCCCGCTAATGTTGGCCGCCTAATCGCCCAGACATAGCAGGTGTCATCCGCCCACCCTTTTTTGGTGTATTCGTCAATAAACCAAATAGCGCTTTTCTCAGTGTAAGGGTGGGGGATTGTTGTCCACCTAATGAGTTCTGGATCGGTGGCGCAGTATTTAGTGATATCCGCAATGTCGCCATGATTGGGAGCCGAAAGCCGCACCCTGCCATTCTGCAAAACAAAAGCCTCCACCCCGCAAACCCTACCCCAAAACCCCAACCAAGGCCACCCCCGCCTCGCCCTGCCTGACAGCAGGGAGCCTCTGCTAAAAAGATTGGGTCTTGCGATTCAGCACTACTTCTGAAATAATCGGGTCATGGCTATAGACTTCCAATACCCGCTGATTGGACGCCACATCAAGTTTTCCGATCTTTCGCGTGCTTCTAAATCCGTCGCGGAAGCAACTGAAAACGGGCCGGTGTTTATTGAGCGCCGGAACGGGCAGAATTTGGTGTTATTGCGTGAGGAAGATATGGAGGCTGACCGTCGGGGTCTGGAAATTGCGGCTGAAGTGATTGGAGTGCTGTCTACCGACCGTTCTGAACTGATCCCAGAACATTTAGAGCGAGCTTTCCCTTGGTCGAAGTTCTTGAACGATGATGAATTGAAAGAGTTTAGCGAAGAAGTCATAACCGCAACTCGAGCTTGCGCTTCCGTTGCGAAATTCGCCATGCTTGCCTCAACCGTGGCAGCCTGGAAGTCCACCGCAGAGGCAATAGCCGCAGGCTGGGATAGAAGTGAGCCGAACTTGTTACCGCATCCGGTACAACTTGAACGACCGAGCGTTGTTTAGCCGTGGCGAAACGACTCGACCGAATTGCTCGGCCAACAAAGCGGACAGAATTCGAAATTGTAGCGGAATCAAGTCAAGCACAAAAGGGTTGGCGAGACCTTAGTGGAACCACCCGAAATGGTTTAGCCGACGCGTGGGACTCACTTACCCAAAATCCGCTGCGTAATGATGAGGTTTGTCATCCTTTGAAAGGCCGACTTGCTGTGGTTACTGTTGGTGGTGTTTCCCATATTCAACGTCAGTACGAGCTGAATGGTGGGGCACGGATTTGGTATTATGTTACTGAGGGAACCCCTGGCTTGGTGCATCTCATAAATGTTCATACCAACCACCCAAACGCCACGAAATAATTATGACCCAATGATTATGTTTTGCTTAGCGCATGGTAGGATTTGGGGGTGAGACATGGCGTGGCTAAGGGGTTTCGGAAGTGCTCAATACTGAGCATGGGTTTGGGTTTGGCGCTGGTGGCGGGGCCGAGTTCAGTGGCCAGCCCGGCAGTTATCTCGCAGTCGAACGTCACCAGTTTCGCTAACTGCACGGCAGTATGGAACGCATTAGGGCGGCCCATTCGGCGGGGCGAGCCGGGGTTCCACTCTCGGCTGGATCGCGACAATGACGGGGTCGGTTGCGAAAGCCGTCCGTCCGGGGCCCGTCCGCCCGCAACACCTGCACCGCTGCCAGGCGCGACCGCAACCCCTCGCCCCACGCCCACAACCGGCAGCGGGACAACTGGGGCCATGCTCCCGGCCACGGGCACTGCCGCGCTGGTCGAGGCACGGGTTACCCGCGTGATTGACGGCGACACCATCGAGGTTATCGTAAATGGGGTAACCGAAAGGGTGCGCCTGATCGGTATTGACACCCCCGAGCGCGGCCAAGCGGGGTTCAACGCGGCGACGGCGTTCACCCGCTCAGAAATCGAAAGAGTCGGAAACCGCGTTTGGTTGCAAAGTCAAGGTAATAACCGCGACCGCTTTGACCGGATTCGCCGTCACGTGTGGCTGAGCCGCCCGGCTTCCACGCCCGCCACGGCCTCCCAGCGCCGCGCCAGCCTCCTTAATCAGCGCCTGCTTGACGCCGGCCACGCCACGCTTTTCATCATTAATTAACTACCTAATTTCGTTAGGATAGCGCACCTATATGTGAGGCGATTATTCTTCGGGTGGTAGGGCTCGCCGATAATTTATGTCCCCGATTTGGAACTCGGTGGCACTCAGCATTTGAAATGGCCCACGATTGAGGTTCTCAATAAGTATCTGCTCTAGTTCATCGTTTTCGCAAAACATTCTGGTGCTGCGAATGGGGCCTAAATGTCCGTCAATTAGTGGGGCGCCAATCTGGTTACAATCGGCATAGAAACTCAGTTGTGTGCCATTAGCCGAAACAGTGGCAGTGCCCAGAAACTTTATGTTCGTTACCCCATCACTTGTGGTTACTATGGCGCCGGAATAGGAGCCGTCTTTGGGGGCATCGGGGACAGGCTCTTTCTCAGGTTCGGGATGCCATGTGAAGGTGACATTTCCCAACACAAAAGTTTCATTATTGACGACGTTTATGGTGGGTTCCAGGTTGCTTCGTAATTTTATATCATTTGCCATGCGGACTGCACCAGTTTCGCCCCTGCAAGCCACTTCGGTCATGCCCATACCGTGTTCCGGTATTATGCCGCCCGATAAACGCACACTGACGGAATTGCACCCAGGGTTCGCGACTATGGAAATGACTGTGTCAGTATTTCCCCCCGCAAGTGAGGTTTCGGGATCGGGGTGGTTCAAACGCGCCATTGCGAAATCGTCCACCACCTCATCTGCTGCCACCAAGCGACCGCTGTAACTGCCCGCGCGTAACAGGGCGGAGGGGTTTTGCGAACCGGGCCGCGCCGGGCCGCCAACTGTTATCCCACCCACCGAAATACCTCCCGCCGAACCTGTAGAACCAACAGAACCCGATGATCCAGGAGAACCTATTGAACCCGCCGAAGCGCTCCCGGTCGGCGTGCCGCAAGAGGAAAAAACCGCCGCCACCACCGCCGCGACCGCCACAACCCGCAGCCATTTGCGAATCCCCATAACCGAATTATGCCGCACTGCCACCTTATCTGGCAGCAATCAGCGCCGGTGCCGGGCAACTTGTGGAGAAGTTTAGGAGCGCCGTGGGGTGGTTGCCGTACAGCAGCATCGCGCGGCTCAGCGAGCCAAAGAGAAGTTTTAGCGACAAGGCGCAGGGAAAATCGCACCACAAGGGTTGCCTGTTAACCGGCGTAGTGCATAGCCTTGTCGTTAGTTCGCGGCAAGGGCCGAGAACGGGTTTCACTTTCTAAGGAATGCATATGATTGCCGCGAACCGCCACTATTTTGAGGCTATCGTCGGTTAACTCGCCCTTTCTTTTGGGGCAAACCTACTCTTTACGGGCAAGCCTGTCCTTTACGGGGCAAACCTGCTCAACAAGGGCAAACCTGCTTTTTTAGGTTGTCGGTTGTAAGATGTAGGGAATCTGCGATAGTTTGCTACGGGTTTCGACGAGTTTGTTTATTGGTTGAACAAAACTTGCCGTCACCTCGATTTCAACGATAGCGCCGGGTTATTGCACGAGCGCTTCTACTATTGCTGATGTACTTGCGCGCGCCCTATTTTAACAGCGCGACAACCCCAAGAAAAGGTAAATCCAAAAATTGGTTACTGCTAGTAACAACATTCCAATTCTGTGCGCCGAAAATCTGGTGCGCGATTTCGGAACCAGAAAGTCACCCCAAGAAATAAGACGGGCGGTGAATGGCGTATCGCTCACCATAAATAAAGGCGATATTGTGGGGCTGCTTGGCCCTAACGGTGCCGGGAAAACCACCACGGTAAAAATGTGCGCCACCTTGCTGACCCCGACAGCGGGTACCATCACCATCGCCGGAATTGACGCGGTGAGGCACCCGCGCGCGGCTCGGCGCCGCACTGGCCTGGTGCTTGGCGGCGAATCCGGGTTCTACACCAGAGCCACGGCGCGCAAGAACCTGCTGTTCTTCGCCGACGTCGCGGGCCTGGCGTCAAGGGAACGCAACCGCCGCGTTTCTGAAACGCTGGAATTAGTGCAACTGACAGAGCGGGCCGACGACCCTGTGCGCGCCTACTCGCGCGGCATGAAGCAACGCCTGCACATTGCCCGCTCCCTGCTCACCAACCCGGAGCTGCTGCTTTTGGACGAGCCGACCAGCGGACTTGACCCGCAAATAGCCGCTGAGATTCGCGTGCTCGTCCGCGATTTGGCGGCCTCAGGAGTGGGCATACTGCTCACCTCCCACCACCTGGGGGAGGTGGAGCAACTGGCCAACCGTATCCAGGTGGCCGTGGGCGGCCAGGAGGTTGCTGCGGGTACGGTGGCCGACATCGCGGCGGCCAGCGGGGTATCGCGGGTGACGACTTTCAGCACTTCTCTCACACCTACCTCGCTCAGGCAGGGGTTGCACCAAGTCGCCAGGCCGCTGGAAGTGTTTGAGCAGGCGGGCCGCTGGCAGGTGCGCGTGCCGTGGGTGGGGAAACCTGCGGAGGGGCTAATCGCGGAATGGTTCACGGGTCAGGGGCAAAGCGTTCCGCCCGACTTGGTGACCCGACCGGCAACCTTGGAGGAAAGCTATTTGGCGCTAGTGGCAAAGGAGGGCGAAAATGAATGATGTAAGAATGTGGTGGTTTCACGTGAACCAATTCCGGCGCAACAGCTATTTCACGCAATTACTATTCACCTCCACGCTTTCCATCCTGATTGTGCAGGCGTTAGCGGCCCGCAACCCTAATTCGGCCGCCGCCAGCGACTTGAATTGGCTGCGCGCGGGCATGTTGGGCGCTTGGACTATGTGCGCAGTGGCGGTTGGTCTGCTCAACTATCAGCGCCACCTTGGCACGCTGGTTCATTTGGTTCGCACCCCTTACTTGGCGGTTCGCACTTTGTTTCCGGCGGTCGGTGCGGCCTCGGTGTTCGGTTTGGCGGCTTTCCCGATAGCCGCTTTAGGGTCAAGGGCGTTAGGGATGCCGGTAGCTTTGGGAAATATCGGTTCGTTGCTGATAGCTGCGCTATTGTTTTGGCTGGCTTGCGTTTCAGTTTCCACAGCGGTGGGAATGTTTTTTGTTTTATCCCCGGACGCTTTTGCTTATGAATCACTTATCGGGGTGCCGATAGTGTTAGTGAGTGGAGTTTTTGGCACGGCCTCATGGATTCCTAATTCGGTTATCTCGATTGCGCGGATATTGCCCACCCGGGCTGCCGTAGAATTGCTCACTAATGTGGCAACAGGTGGCCCACTGTCGATAACAACAATTATCGAGGTGCTGCTAGTGTCTTTGCTGTGGTTAGCGTTGGCAACCTTAATCGCAAATAAGGTCACAAAGCGGGCCACAGTTATGGGCACCTTGGAGGTGATCTAGTGAGGACTGATCTAGTGGGAGTCATTTCGCAAAGCCGCCTGGGCAATTCCCTGAGCCTAGCCAGGGTTTCGCGCAGCTCACTGGCAAACCGTAAAACTATGATTATTTCCCTGCTGATTGACCCTTTGCTGCAAGTATTGTTGCTGGTCGCAGTGCTCACCACCGCCGGGGTGGCAGATATTCGTGACGCCACTTATGCCTCGATTATTTTGGCCTTTGGCCTGACCGTATTAAGTGGGGCGGTTAGCGAGGTCACTTATGACCGGCAAATCGGTGTGGTACATGATGTGGTAGGGCACGGGGTATGGAACTGGTGGTATTGGGTCAGCAAATTACTGCTCTCAATGCTTTTGGGGGTTATTCCAGCAATTCTCAGCGCTTTTGCGGTGTTTCTGCTTGACGGATATCAAGCCAGCGGAGGTTTTACCGCTGGCATTATCGGAATTGTGCAGGCTGGGGACGCGCAAATATTT
>JAITCS010000103.1 GCA_031282935.1 Cellulomonadaceae bacterium | reverse complement strand
CCGGGTTCATCCGCTAACGGCTTGGGCATAAAAGTAGCCAAAACGCCTTGCTCCAACGCGGCCTCTTTCACTACAGTGCGCAAAGTCATTAAGTTATCGGCAGTGGTGAGCGCATCATCGTATCGTAAATCTATTTCATTTTGCCCCGGCCCGGCCTCATGGTGGGAGTATTCCACCGGAATACCCACCTGCTCCAGCATGGTTATCGCGGCACGCCGAAAATCGGTGGTGGTACCCCGCGCCAAATGGTCAAAATAACCCCCACGATCAACTGGAACTAAAGGATCGTTAGGGTTTGTGGCGGGCTCAAATAAATAGAACTCAACCTCAGGGTGAGTGTAACAAGTGAAACCCTGATCAGAGGCTCTCGCTAACGTGCGCTTCAAAATATTGCGCGGGTCAACCGAGGCCGGTTCACCGTCTGGAGTTAAAACATCACAGAATATGCGCGCCGTGCCGTGCCTATCGCGGCGCCAAGGCATAATCTGAAAGGTGGTGGCGTCCGGGCGCGCAATCATGTCAGATTCATAAACCCGCGCAAAACCCTCAATAGCGGAGCCATCAAAACCGATGCCCTCACTAAACCCGGATTCCATTTCCTCCGGCGCAATGGCCACCGATTTCAGGAACCCGGTGACATCAGTGAACCAAAGCCGGATGAATCGAATGTCTTGCTCTTGAATTATGCGCAGAACGTTTTCCTGATCCCGATCCATGAAACCCTTTCCTCCCCCTAATTCCTCTAATTCGACAGCGAAATCGCCCTATTTTTTCCAAGCCATAGTCTGCCTGTCCCAAGCCAAGTTTCGCTCCCGCGCAATCTCAAGGGCCTCCCTAGCCTCATACGGCGTTTTGTAGGGGCCCAACCTGTGCTGCCAAGAGCCTTTAGGCCCCTCCAGCACCTGGCCCGTGCGCAGGTCATAGTAAAAGAACCTGGAATCGGGGTGCTCCGGCTCGGTGTTATACACCTCCTCGTGAGGCCGCCCAAGAGCGTCAATCATGGAGCCGCTGCCAGCCCCAGCAGCGACCGAGGCGGCGACGCCCTCAGGCGAATTGGGGTCAACCCACACCTTGAACTCAGGCGCCGGGGGTACTTTTTTGTGCCGAAACCAGCCACGCTCGCTTTTAGGGTCGCTCATTCTCCTAGTTTGCACCATGATAGGTGCTATGTCACGACGCATCGCTTTTGGGATTGATATTGGCGGCAGCGGAATCAAAGGCGCGCCCGTAGATTTGGACACCGGGGAGTTCACTGCGGATCGAGTGCGGATTCCGACCCCGGAACACTCCACGCCTCAGGCGGTGTCGCAGGTAATTGCGAAGTTGTTGGCTTCTTTCGATATGCCGCCAAAGACGCCCATCGGGATCGCCTTCCCGGCGCCCATCCATCATGGCGTGGTGCCGTTCATTGCCAACCTGGATAAGTCGTGGACCGGGGTAGATTTGCCGCGCCTCATTAAGGCGAATACTGGCCATGATGCTGTGGTGGTGAATGACGCCGACGCCGCCGGTTTCGCGGAACAGCAATATGGCGCGGCTGAGGGTAAAGATGGCACGATATTGGTGGTTACTTTAGGCACCGGCATTGGATCTGCGCTGATATGCAATGGGGTTTTGGTGCCGAATACCGAGTTTGGGCATTTAGAGATTGACGGGAAAAACGCTGAAAAGCAGGCGGCCGATTCGGCGCGGGAACGCGAGAACCTAACCATGAAGCAATGGGCGGTGCGGTTGCAACGGTATTTCGATGTGGTTGACATGCTGTTATCGCCCGACTTAATTGTGGTGGGTGGTGGGGTTTCCAAAAAATACAAAGAGTTTTTGCCGCTCATTAAATCACGGGTTCCCATTATTCCGGCTAAGCTGTTTAATCAAGCGGGAATTGTAGGGGCGGCGGCTTACGCGGCGGCAGAGGAGAAACACCTCAAAAAGCGCGAAAAGCATGACAAGAAGCACTAATGCAAATAGTGTAGTAATTACCGGGCTTGGCACATTCAATCCGCTGGGCACCAACGTTAGCGATACTTGGGCTGCCGCTTTGGCTGGGCGCAACGGGGTGCGGCCTTTAGATTTTGAGTGGGTTGCCGCGTTTGACTTGGCGCCACGCTTTGCCGGGATCGCAGCCGCCGAACCGGCCCAGTTTTTGACGAAACCAGAGTTGAACAACCTAGATCGCGCCTCGCAGTTCGCGCTGCTGGCGGCCCGCGAGGCGTTTGTAATGGCGGGGTTGGCCGCCGATTCGGTGGCTCCCGAGCGCCTTGCCGTGGTGATTTCTTCGGCCCTTGGCGGGATTACCACCACGCTTGGGGCATGGGACACCATGCAGGATCGGGGCGCCCGGCGGTTATTGCCTGGAACCATTCCGATGCTGATGCCCAATGCGGCGGCGGCGGCGGTTTCCAAGGACTTGCACGCCCGCGCCGGTGCCCATGCGCCCTCGGCGGCGTGCGCTGCCGGGGCTGAGGCTATCGCCGTGGGGTTTGACCTGATTCGTTCCGGGCGGGCCGACGTGGTGGTGGCGGGGGGCACGGAAGCGCCCATCCATCCGCTGGTTGTTGGCGCGTTCGCTGCCGCGCGCGCCCTTTCGGTTTGGCCAAACGCCACGGGTTCGCGACCTTTTGCTTTGGGGCGCGACGGGTTTGTGCTCGCCGAGGGTGCCGGGGTGGTGGTTTTGGAGTCCGCAGCGCACGCCCATGCACGTGGGGGGCGCGTGCTGGCCCGCCTGGCCGGGGTGGGCGTTACCGCCGACGCCTATCACATGACGGCGCCCGACCCCGACGGTCGAGGCCAAATCGCTGCCATGCGCGTGGCCTTGGAGCAGGCCGGGGCGCAGCCTGGCGACGTGGTGCACGTGAACCCCCATGCCACCTCGACTCCCGTGGGCGATGCGGTGGAGGCCGCCAGTATCGCAAGTGTACTTGGCAACTCAACTTGCCAGGCACTGGTTTCAGCCACGAAATCTTTGACTGGCCACCTGCTCGGTGGGGCTGGAGGCCTGGAGGCTGTGCTAACGGTGCTGGCCGTGGCGCACCGCACCGCACCGCCGACTATTCACTTGACTCACTTGGCCGAGCAAGACCCGGACATTGCCTTGCGAATCCAAAAGGAGACTCCAGGGGTGCTGCCGGAGGGCGACATTCTGGCTTTGACCAACTCTTTCGGCTTTGGCGGTCACAACGTGGCCCTGGCCATCGCCAGTGCCTGAGCATATTTTTGGGTGATTGGCGCAGGCCGGAGATTGGGTGGTTTAGCGCGTTGGCACCCCAGCGACTGCCCGCGCCCTATAAATACTGTCCGCGCCCTATAAATAACGCCTCACACCTTGAACACTGGACAAAAGGCCAATGTGGTTTCGACAGGCTCAACCACCGGATGGGATCAGCCACCCTTCGGCGGAGTTTGGTTTCGACAGGCTCAACCACCGGATGGGATCAGCCACCCGTCGGTGGAGTATGGTT
>JAITCS010000060.1 GCA_031282935.1 Cellulomonadaceae bacterium | reverse complement strand
GCCACGCGCTCTAGGTTCGCCGAATTGGGCGGCGTTACTAGACCGACAGGCGGGCTGGGCCGCAAGGGCATACCGACAGACGCCTGCCCGCTAGCCGCTCTCGTGGCAACCGCCGGACTCACAATCACCATCTTAGGCTAAAGCGGTGGATATTTCGGGAATCGGCGGCGCGGTTTCTCAAATAAATAATACAGCGCCACCGATAACCGAAACTTTACGCTAAAGCCCCCCGACGTTTTGGGCTGCGGCGGCCAGGGTTTGCCCCAAACCTTCTTTGCGCATACGGGCGTCAACGTAGAGTAGGGACAACACGCCAGCCATGAAAATGGACGATAGCGTGGTGGTGATGAGCGAAGAAAGGATGGAGAACACGAATCCGGCGCCACCACCGGCCACGCTCAGCAGCCCAAGCGGGGTGCCGATTATCGAGGTGAGCGTCCCAATCAGGAAGGTGGACAGCAGGTAAATGCCGAGAATCCGCCAGAACATGCCGCGAGATAGGGTCCAAGAACGACGGATCGCTTCCCCAATGGAGGCGTTCTCCAGCACAATTATCACGGGCACAAAGATCAGTTTGGTGACCAACCAGATGAAACCGCCAATTAGTGCAAAAACCAGCGGGATTGCGATAAGCGCGCCCAGCCCATCGGTGGTCGCTACGCCAGCCCCGATGGCCAAAGCGGCAACCAGGAGCGCCAGCAGGAAGGCGAGCACACCAAGAGCCAAGGTCGAAAGCAGAGTCCAGGCGATCAGCGTGCCAATGCGGGGGCGCGCGCGATCCCAAACCTCACGAACGGATAGCTTATTGCCCAAAATGGACTGGCTGATTGCCGTGGTCAACAAACCGGTGATGATCGGGCCAGCGAAAAGCGAGGTCAACCCCACGCCAAAGGTGGGGGCCAGATTCATGTCCCCTGGGTACCAGAAGTCGTTCGCGCCGCCCGTAGTGACCAGATTCTGGAACCAGTTGTCCACGCCAGGGGCGAAAAGCCGGCCTAAAAGCGCACCCAAAATGGCAGCGATAGCCGTAATCAACAGGGGCAGACCGATCATCGCAGCCGGGTTGGCGCGCACCGCATTGAAGGCGCCCGCAAGGATATCGCCCAAATTGAGCGGCCGCAGCGGAATCACGCCGGGGCGAGGCACACTATAAACGGGGGGCGCCGGAGGCATTCCGTAGGCTGGGCCGTAATTCGCCCCGTATTGCGGCGCACCGTCGGCAGCGTACTGGCCATAGCGCGGCTCCTCAACCCCAGGCGTCGGTTCACCTTGGACGGGCGGCAGCGGGATTTGCCCAGCCGGATAGTTCTGGGGAGGTAAAGCGCTGGGTTGGACTGGTTCTGCCCAATCTTCGTTGGGGTTCGCGTTAGACATGGGGCCACCCTATCCACAACATCGGACGGAAACGACAAGCTGGCATATAATCACTGAACAACCCGGCGACGAATGGCGCGGCGTGAGCCCTAACTTCAGTTATTTAGGGCACACTAGAGTTATGACCCCACGGGTGCTCGTCGTGGACGACGATACTGCTTTGTCCGAAATGGTTGGCATTGTGTTGCACAATGAGGGCTTCGAGGCCGTGTTCTGCGCTGACGGGCGCGACGCGCTGAGCACTTTCCGTGAAACAAAACCGGACGTGGTGTTGCTGGACTGGATGCTGCCAGGCAGGTCCGGCCCAGAAATTTGTCGGGAAATCAGGGCGGAAAGCAACGTCCCGATAATAATGCTCACCGCGAAATCCGACACCATAGACGTAGTGCGCGGTTTGGAAGCGGGCGCTGACGATTATATTGCGAAACCTTTTAAGCCTAAAGAACTGATAGCGCGCATTAGGGCCCGCGTGCGCAGGCATGTGCCGCGCAACGTGGAGCCAGAGATGTTAGCGCTCGGCGATCTCGAAATAGACGTTTTCGCCCACACCGTAATGCGAGGCGGTAAGCGGGTGTCCTTAACCCCACTCGAGTTCGACCTTTTAGTGGCCTTGGCGCGCAAACCTTTGCGGGTGGTTTCCCGCGACGAATTACTTGAGGACGTTTGGGGTTATCGCCATGCAGCCGACACGCGGTTAGTGAACGTCCACATTCAGCGGCTGCGCTCGAAAATAGAGGAGGACCCGGAGAACCCGAAGATGATTTTGACCGTGCGCGGGGTGGGGTATCGCGCCGGGGTGCCTGGCGGCCCGGTGGGGCCAGACGGGCGTTTGGCGGCCTTGGACGTGCCATTCGGCTCCGGTTTTTGAGTTTTAATCGGATAATTTATGACCCCCGCGCTGGCTCGATTCCCAACTTATCGCGCAGCTTTTGCGCGGCTGATTCGACCCATCGCGCACAAAATGCACACTTCAATGCAGGTTCGCATTGTGGCGATTGCGATGGGGATCGGGATTTTGACGGTCACGGTGGCGGGCGCTTTCCTTTCTTTGACAATTCGAGACGGTTTGTTTCACAAACGGGTGGCGCAACTCGATCAGGAATACGCGCGCACGGCCTCGGTAGCTCGGGAAACATTTGCCGCCTCGCAAGCGACCTCGGCGGCTGACCTGCAAGCTCAGATGATCAACCTGGTCACCGAGCGAATTGGGCAAGGCCACTCGGTGGCGCGCGGTTCCATGTTGGCCTCCGTCGAGAGCGCTCCGGTGGGGGTGAACGACACGGCTACTTTCGAGGCCATGTTCGACATTGTCAGCCCGCAATTACGTGAGGCGGCCATAGATTCATATCAGGCGGTGTGGCAGTCCGTTGAAATTCCGGCCGCGTTTTCTCAGTCCGGTGATGATGAACCCGGGGTGGTTTTCGCGTCTTTAGTGGACATGCCCGCCTATGGCCGTTTCGGGTTATTCGTTTTGTATTCTATGGAACCCGAGCAGGCGACACTTAATCTGGTGGAACGGACTTTGGCTTTGGGGGCAATGGTTATT
>JAITCS010000220.1 GCA_031282935.1 Cellulomonadaceae bacterium | reverse complement strand
AGGAAGGCCCCGTCGGCGAACCGCTCGCGCTGGCTGGGGGGAGGGCAGAATCCGTCATTCCCCTAGTATGCCTGGCGCCGTGCTGCGCCGAGCCGAGGCGGCGACAGTTTGGCCGCTGATAGGGTATCGCTCGTGGTGGTAGAGGTCGAACCGGCGGCGGGCGCCGATTTGCGATTAGCTTTGGAACGCGCGGACATCGTGGATGCTGCGGATGCTACGGAGAAGCGCCAAATGTTTCACGTGGAACACCCCCAGTGCGAAACCCAGAGCGAAAAACGGGTGCTGCTGGCCGGGCCGCGCGGGTTCTGCGCCGGGGTGGACCGGGCGGTCACCACGGTCGAGTTGGCGTTGCGGCGATTCGGGGCGCCCGTTTATGTGCGGCACGAGATCGTCCACAACAAGGCGGTGGTGGCGGATTTGGCTGCGCGGGGGGCAATTTTTGTCAATGAAGTGAGCGAGATTCCGCCGGGTGCCCGCGTGATTTTCTCGGCGCACGGGATTTCGCCAGCGGTGCGCGCGGCAGCAGCGGAAAGGGATTTGCAGACCATTGACGCCACTTGTCCTTTAGTTACTAAAGTACACAAAGAGGTGGTTCGATTTGCGCAGCAAGATTACAACATAATTCTGATTGGCCATCAAGGGCATGAAGAAATCGAAGGCACCGCTGGAGAAGCGCCCGAACACGTGACTATTGTGAGCGATTTTGGTGATATTGATCGGTTGGATTTTGGGGCGCAAGATAAATTAATATGGTTGTCGCAAACCACTTTATCTGTTGATGACACAATGGCGTTGGTGTCGAAATTGCGCTCAAAGTTTCCTAATCTGCAAGACCCGCCATCTGATGATATTTGTTTCGCCACCCAGAACAGGCAAGAGGCGGTAAAAGCGATTGCAGCATTGTCCGATGTTGTGATTGTGGTGGGCTCGGCCAATTCCTCTAATTCGGTGCGTTTAGTGGAAGTGGCGCATTTGGCTGGGCCGCCCGCATATCGGGTGGATAACGCCGCCGAAATTGCGCCGCAGTGGCTAAATAGCGCCGGAACCGTGGGCGTTACCTCGGGCGCCTCCGTGCCGGACATTCTGGTGTCCGAAGTGGTGAAACGGCTGGCCAGCCTGGGTTTTAGCCAGGTTGAAGAAGTGCAGACCACCTCGGAATCAACCAAATTCGCGCTCCCGCGAGAACTCCGCTAAGGGAGTGGGGCGCCAGAGTTTGGGGCGGGAGTGTCGGTTTTCGTAAAGCCGCCCCGAAAACTGTGATAAAACGAGGCGAGTTCATTTTGCCCCGCTAGGAGATTTTGTGTCCTTCGATCCATTTGCCGCGCCCGGTGCCACCGCCGCTCCCGAACCCGGCGCCTCGCCAACGCCCGATGCCACAACAGCGCCCGGAACCCCGGCAGCAGTTTCCCAGACGAGCACCGGAAACGTCGGCAACCTCGGAAACTCAGTGCTGTACCACGCCAATTTCCCCATCGCCGAGCGCGAGATTCAGTTGCCTCCCGACCCAAACGCCGCGCTGAGCCTGCGAAACCTGTGGAAACGGTTCGGTGACAAGATAGCCGTGGCCGACGTCAACCTGGACGTGCCCGCTGGCTCCTTTTACGGCCTAGTGGGCCCCAACGGCGCCGGTAAAACCACCACACTCTCCATGGCTACGGGCCTATTGCGCCCAGATCATGGAGTTGCCACCGTGCTAGGGCATGATGTTTGGGCTAATCCGGTGGCTGCGAAACGCCTGCTGGGCGTGTTACCAGATGGCGTGCGGCTTTTTGACCGGCTCACGGGCCAACAGTTGATCACTTATACCGGATTATTGCGCGGCATGGATCAAAACACGGTTGCCGCGCGCACAAATGATTTATTGCAAGTAATGGACTTACAAGCCGATAAAGACAAGTTTGTGGTGGATTATTCGGCAGGTATGACAAAGAAAGTCGCTTTAGCGTGCGCCCTTATTCATGCCCCGCGCGTGCTGGTTTTGGATGAACCATTTGAGGCTGTGGACCCGGTTAGTGCCGCCAATATCCGCGACATTTTGCATAAATATGTTGCCGATGGTGGCACGGTTATCATTTCTAGCCATGTGATGGATTTGGTGCAACGCACTTGTTCCCATGTGGCGATTATGGCAAACGGGCGGGTGATTGCGGCTGGCCCGGTGGACGTCGTGCGCCAAGGCCAGGATTTGGAGACCCGCTTTGTCGAGTTGGTGGGGGGCCGCCGCACAGCGGAGGGGTTGTCATGGTTGACAAACTAAGCAACGCCACGCTTGCAAAGCATTTCGCTAAACTGAAACTTACCCTGCTCAAGAACTCTTTTCGGCGCAGTGTCTGGTATGCCATCGCGCTGATTGTGGGCTTTCTTTACACCCTCAGTTCCGTGGTGATTGCCATTGTGGCCGCGATTTGGGGCGCCTCGGTGAACCCGATTTTGACCGGGCAATGGTTGGTGCTGTTGGGCGCGGTGGCTATTTTGGGGTGGTGGATTGTGCCGCTGGTGGCTTTCGGCGTTGACGCCACGGTGGATCCGCACCGCTTCACGCTATTTCCGCTTTCCATCCGGCAACTAATGCTAGGCATCGGCACGGCTGGGGCCATCGGGGTGCCTGGAGTTGCCACGGCGCTCACCTTGCTCGGCGCAGCTTTCGCATGGTGGCGCCATCCCGGCGTGCTGCTGGTTGCGATTATCGGCGCCCTGGGCGCTTTCGCTTTATGCATTATCGGCTCACGGGCACTAACCACTTGGTTGGCGCCGAAACTTGAAGGCCGTCGCACCCGTGAAATAATGTCACTTCTGTTAGTGATTCCGCTGATGTTATTGAGTCCCATAATGTCAGTTATCGGAAATGCTTTCGGAACGGGAACGGGCGAAAATCAAGCGACCACCATCTTTGACAATATTTTTAGGATTGCCGGTTGGACGCCTTTTGGGGCACCTTGGCAAATGGCACTTTCCGCATATCAGGGCGATTGGCTCACAGTGTTATCGCGTTTCCTTATTCTCAGCGCAACTGTATTAGCGGCCTGGGCGCTTTGGGAACACGCGCTGAAAAAGGTGCTGGAACACCCCAAGGAGCAAGCAAGCTCCACCACAGCGGCCAAAGGTCTTGGCCTTTTTGCGCACGCCAAAACACCCGCTGGCGCCGTCGCAGCGCGCGCGGGCACCTACTGGCTACGCGACCCGCGTTACAGCATGTCAATCCTAGTTGTACTACTACTGCCGCTGATTTTTGTGGCTCCCACGCTGCTCACCCCCGAACTCGACTACTCGGATGCGGCGTTTATGCGGTATTTCCCACTCGTTATCGGGCCACTTGTCGGCTGGATGCTGGGCTTCTCCATCTCCAACGACATCGGATTCGACTACACCGCTTTCGCGTTACACCTGTCCACGGGGGTGAGCGGTCGGGCTGACAGGTTGGGTCGCATAATGCCAGTTTTGGCTGTGGGGCTGCCCGTTTCCTTGCTGTTGGCGATCGGTTCGGTGTGGTACGCGGGCCGGTGGGCTTGGCTCCCGGCGGTGCTCGGGGTGACCATCGGCGCGATTCTGCTGGCGCTCGGGGTTTCGGCGGTCAGTTCGGCCCGGTTCGTGTACCCGGTGGCGAAGCCGGGGGAGAGTCCGTTCAAGCAGCCGCAGGGGGCGATGGGGGCTCAGATGATTTCACAGTTGGCCGCGATGGGCATTTCGATGGCGCTCGCGCTGCCCCTGGTTGCCCTGGCGTTGTGGGCGATCGTGAGCGGCACCCTTTGGGGCGGGTGGCTGACTCTGGTTGCCGGGATAGCGTTCGGGGCGTTCGTTCTGGATCGCGGCATTAGGATGGGGGCGAGGGCATTTGAGCAGCGCGGCCCCGAACTGCTAGCAAAAGTCCACAACTTCTTATAAATGGATCGAAACCCAGCTCAAGGCGTCGAAATGAATCCCACCAGCGAACTTATTGCTTGGGGTGATGAATCGGGGTCAAACCAAAACGCCGACCCTGGCGCATATATTCTGGGGGCCGTCATTGCACGCCCAGATATTGTTGCTTCTGCCAGGGCGCAGATGCGAGCGCTGCTGCTGCCAGGAGAGCAAAAACTCCACTGGTATAGTTCCAGCCCGAAACGTCGCACCACAATGGCTGCTGCTGTCGGCGCGCTGGATATTTCTGGGATAGTGGTAGTGCGGGTTGGTTTGGTGAGTGAACGTGCCGAAAGGCGTCGTCGAAAATGTTTGGAGCGGTTCATCGGGCTCCTAACCCTGATGAGTTGTGAGCGCATAATCATGGAATCACGCGGCGCAAAAGACGATCAACGCGACCGGCAAATGCTAGATTCTATGAGAGCGGCAAAGACTTTGCTGAGACCGATAGTTCTCGACCATGAGCCGGGGTCGGTTGACCCAATGCTGTGGGCGGCTGACGTGCTTTGTGGCGCAACGGTCTCAGCTCGGTTAGGTGAGAGCCGCTGGCTTACCCAAATAGAGCAAGGCGTTGAGGTGGTGATGGTTGATGTCCGCGCCCCGTAATGCGCGAACCCCAGACCCCACCATCCGGCGGGAACTTCTGGGGTTCACTTCCACCGCCTCCGCAAAGGTGTGGCCTACTTCTGATAGTAGCAAAGCTTGGAACCATATGCAACCATCGTTTTTAGGGTTAGTGCAGGTGCAATAATGGGAACAATGCAGAAACAGGCTCAGCGGGTTTGCCTCCAAAATCGCCGAGAAATACACATTTAAGGAAAGCATCATGTCACTTACTATTGGGATTGTGGGGCTGCCCAACGTCGGCAAGTCCACGCTATTCAACGCCCTGACCCGCAACAACGTGCTGGCGGCCAATTACCCATTCGCCACCATCGAGCCGAACGTGGGGGTGGTGGCGCTGCCCGACGTGCGTATCCGCGACATCATGATCCCCCGCATCGACGCC
>JAITCS010000212.1 GCA_031282935.1 Cellulomonadaceae bacterium | reverse complement strand
TCCATGATTAACTGCAAAACCGCCGGAGAGCGCAGCAGTAACGTGTTGCCGGTGCCAGTGGTATCGAAATAGTGGGCCTTGTTGTCGTCCACTAACCGATAGTAGGCGGCGTTGTCAATTCCGCGAAAAGACAAAGTGGGCCCCAGGTAATTCCCCTCAGCGGTGTGGTTATAAACCACGTCCATAATCACCTCGATGCCTGCTGCATGGAGCGCTTTGACCATCGTCTTGAACTCCACTAACTGCTGCCCTTGACTTCCAAAAGCGGCATAACCGTTATGGGGCGCGAAGAATCCAATAGTGTTATATCCCCAGTAATTGGTCAGCCCTTTGGCAACTAACGTGGGGTCGTGAATAAACTGTTGAGCTGGCATAAGCTCAACCGCTGTCACACCTAGTTTTTTAAGGTGATCTATAATGGCCGGGTGCGCCATTGCGGTGTAAGTGCCTCGTAATTTCTCGGGGATAGCCGGATTTAGTTCTGTCATCCCTTTTACGTGACATTCATAAATCACGGTATCGCAATAATCAGTGCGCGGCGGCTTATCATTACCCCAATCAAATACCGGATCAACTACCACCGAAACCATCGTGTGCTGCGCGGCCTGCGCCGGATCGGAAGCGAAAGGTTTGGCAGCGGTGACGCCGTCCTCAGGGTGCGCAAAATCGTAGGAGAACAACGACTGATCGCCGTCCATCTGGCCGTCAATCGCCTTTGCGTACGGATCAAGCAGCAGTTTTGACGGGTCGCAGCGCTGCCCCTGCCTCGGATTCCACGGACCGTGAACCCGGTAGCCGTACCGTTGGCCCGCGCTCACGCCAGGCACAAACCCATGCCAAACATGGGCGTCCACCTCCGGCATGTCGAGCCGCGTTTCGGTGCCGTCGTCGTCGAGCAAACACAACTCCACGCGCTGCGCCACTTCCGAGAACAGGGCGAAATTGGTGCCCGTACTTTCGAGGGTCGCGCCCAATGGATAGGCACGGCCGGGCCAGACCTGCGGAGCATTTTGCATACCATCATCCTCACAGACCTTTCGCCGGGAGGTTGGTAAGGCGTCCCGGCGAAAGGGAAATCGGCGCAATTCTGGCTGGCGGTTCGCGGTTGTAGGTTATCTGTTACCGGCCCGGGCGGCACCCGCGATCCAGCGCAGTCAACTGCTCATCCCACGGGCAAGGCGCAACGTCAGCAGTGGGGATCAGGTCGCGGCTCACCGAGGAACCATCTGCGAAAGTTTCCGTGACCGTGGCTGAAAAAGCTCCGGCGAGGGGCAAGGGCGACAGTTCTCCCACCCCGCTGGTGTCGAACGCGACGCAGATGGTGTTCCCGTCCGCGTCCTCTGCCTCGGCAAGGCAGGGCAGCCCTTTCGAGGTGCCCCACTCGTGGAAAGCGGCCGTGTCACCCTCGGACGGCCGCATGGCCTCCGGGCTTGCAACAGGTTCGCCGTCGCCGAAGTTTTCGGGCCACCACGCCATAAACCAGCCGTCGCTCACGGTCGCGGTGATATCCTCCCCGTTTTGGGTGTGGACCGTCAGCGCGGTGACGCCGGGGGTGAGTTTCCCAACCGCAGCAGACAGCGAGCCGCCGTCACTCAGAAAGACTTCTTGGACAGCGAGATTCGGGACGCCGCCTATCCCTTGGGTGCCAAGTACGCGATCTATATTGTCTCGTCCGGTGGAGATTAGGCCGCTGGCAAAGTTTATATTCCAGGCGACTACATCGGCAACATTTTCCTCTAGCCATACTAAACAGGTTGCAATTTGATAAGTCTCAAGTCCAACTACCGGATCAGCCCACGCTACGAACCCCCAATTTCCCCTAAGTTCTGAGATTAGGGGGGTGCCCGAAACTGGGTCACTGGCCAAAGGCGTGTTGAATGGCGAATCGCCAAGCCCGGTGAGTCTTGACAGGCAAACTGTTTCAGCGTTTAGCAGTTCGGTGGCCGATAATGCACTGGGCAGGGCGCGCCAGGAAGCCAGCATGGCGTTCGCTGGGGGCACGATGGGGTTATGTTGGCTGGTGGGGAGCATGATTGGGAGCGCGATGGCGGCTGCCGCTACGGCTGGTATGGCCGCCCAACGCCAGGCTTTGCTGTGGTTAGTTGCACGCGCTTGGACCGATTTCCGGTTTGTGTCCATTATCGCAAGTAATTGCGGGTCCGCAGGGGTTGTTTGGCGGAATTGGCGGTGATTTGTCGGATCAATTCCGCGCAGGGTTTCGGTGATATTCATTTCGTTTTCTCCTTTTTAGCTTGCGCTGCTTGGTTTTTGCTGCTTAGTTCGAGTTGCATACTTCTAGTTGCCTAGTGTTATCGGAATATCGAAATTCGGGTAAATATCCTTTGGTTTCCGTTGTGCTAGCGATAGTTGTGGTGGGTTTCGGCGTGTCGTTGAGCAGCGCCTTGAGGTGACGGCGAGCGCGGGTCAGCCGCACCGAGAATGTGGAGCGCAGGCAACCGAGCACTTGCGCCGCCTCGGCCACGCTCAGACCATCCCAGGCGGTGAGCGCGAGCACCTCACGTTCAGCTTCGGTAAGTTTTTGCCAAGCTTGGGCGATATGCACACGGCTAATCGCTAATTCATCTGGGAAATGAATCGTTTCTGGTTCGGTGGCAACGCGCAGTGCGAGGGAATGTTGGCGACCTTTTGCGCGGGTGCGGGTAGCGATAACATTCTGGGCGATAGTCAATAACCAAGGTTTTTCATGCGTCGGAATTAACTCAACCTTTTGCCACGCAATCATAAAAGTTTCGGCGATAATATCATCCACCAAATCAGGGTCAACTCGGCGCGCTGCGAATTTCGCAACTGCGCTATGCTGTGTGAGCCAGAGTTCTGTGAACCGCGCCCGAGCCTGGTTGTTATCCATTTCTACCGTACCACTTTATATCGGCCG
>JAITCS010000195.1 GCA_031282935.1 Cellulomonadaceae bacterium | reverse complement strand
GGAAAGTCCGCTTGCTCACAACATTCTCCTAAAAAAGTCAACAAAACGCATACCGTTAGTTCGGCTGCTCAACGCTACGTCAAACGGGGCGCTCTAGTCAAATGGGGGGCGTCACCATGCCCTTTGGGCGGCACAGGTAGCTTCATTGCCATACTTATCCCCAGGTGTGAATAACTCTGTGGAGAAAGAAAACTTGTGCCTTGGTTCGATCCTAGACTGGCCTTTCACGGCGCCCACGGGTACTCTGCCATGCCGACACGGCGTAGTGGTGATGGCGGTCACTATTTTACTATATTGTTATGAACCTGGCGCCTGCGCGACGCCATCCAAGACTCCACAAACTACGCCCGCCAAAACACCCCACAGGCCCTGCAAGCAGGACACGCCGCAGTGTCCAATCAAGGTAGGCCAAACGGAAAGCTGCCTCCCCTAGCCGTGCCACACTTACCTACACGATAATTCCTACGACTCCGAAAGGACCCGTCGAATGCTTGATAGGCATAACGTGCGCGCAGACGACCTCGACGTCGCTGACGTTTGGGCGCAGACACTACGGTCGCTTGAGGCTGATTACAATCTAAACGCGCGGCAACTTTCTACGCTGCGCAAGGTTCACCCCGTGGGGATCAACCGGAACGTGCTCTACGCTGACGTGGCGCACGAAACCACCCGTGGTTACCTGGAAGGTTCTTTGGGCGAGGATCTCATGTCCGCGCTTTCTGAGGTTTTAGGTTGTAATGCCAGATTTGCAATTAACATTAACCCGAGTGTCAATGAAGACATTGCAGGCCCCACCGCCGGGGCACCTGTTGAAGAACCAGAAATTCTCCCCGCTAATCATGCTCCGATAGGGCACAGCACGCCGCAACCCGCTCCGTTGCTAAACCCCAAATATCATTTCGATTCCTTTATCATCGGTTCTTCTAACAGATTTGCGCATGCGGCAGCCCTCGCGGTTGCTGAGGCACCTGCGAAAGCGTACAACCCGCTTTTCGTTTATGGCGGTTCCGGTTTGGGTAAAACCCATTTATTGCACGCCATTGGACATTATGCGCACAATTTGTACCCGACGGTGCGGGTTCGGTACGTCACCTCTGAAGGCTTCTTGAACGATTTCATTAACGCGGTTCGGGAGGGTAAAGAAGGCGGGCCTGACCTTTTCAAACGCAATTATCGTGATGTTGATATTTTGTTGATTGACGATATTCAGTTCTTGCAGGGTAAGAAAGAAACGATGGAAGAGTTCTTCCACACTTTTAACCATTTGCACCAGGCCGACAAGCAGGTGGTTATCACCTCTGACCAGCACCCCGACCAGTTGCAAGGCTTCGAGGAACGCTTGCGCACCCGCTTCAAGTGGGGCCTTTTGACCGATATCCAAACCCCTGACGTGGAGACCCGTATCGCTATTCTGCGGCGCAAGTCAGAAGATGCGAAATACGACATTTCCCCCGATGTGCTCGGTTACATTGGTGCGCGAATTACCACTAACATTCGCGAACTCGAAGGCGCCTTAACTCGGGTGGCCGCTTACGCAAGTCTGAACCAGAAGACGGTTGATCCGGCTCTGGCTGAGGTTGTTTTGCGTGATGTGCTATTCGATAATCAGGTCGAAACAGTTACCCCAACCACTATTATTTCCGAAACTGCCAGTTATTTCGGTGTTTCTGTGGAGGATCTTACTGGAACGCGGCGCACTCGGGAACTCGCGGTGGCTCGTCAAGTCGCCATGTATTTGGTTCGAGAAATGACCGGCTTGTCTTTCCCGAAAACTGCCGAATTGTTTAGTCGCAAGGATCACACCACTATCCTTTATGCTTTCCGTAAGGTGGAAAGCCTAATGGCTGAGAACGTGACTACTTACAATCAGGTTTCGGATTTGACTACCCGAATCAAGCAAAAGGCGCCCGCCGTCACGCTCGCCGCCTAGACCCCGCTGCCCGGTGGTTGAACTGCCCGGTGGTTGAGCTTGCTCAAACCACCCCGCTTTAGAGCTGTCTAAATCGAATTCACACCCGCTGTGAACGAACCTGTGGTGACACACCGCATCGGCTGTGCAAAACGGGACAACCCTGCGAAAAACTCTCACCTGCTGCGACGCAAATCACAATGTGACGCGCAACACATCACAACTGTGTTCCCAGTCACATTTGCGGCCCAGCCTGCGCAGATACCTCTGATCAGACAGCTTCCACAACCCCTACTACGGCTATCTTCAAACTTATAAACAACCAGCTTTCCAACGCCAACATTATCGAACCCCGACGCACCTCCCAAGTTCCGCCCTCTGCGCTGACTAAACTTATGCTTAGCGGCGCTGCGCTGCCTCCGAGCTCAAGGAGGTGGAAGCCAGTGCTATGGCACTAACAGAACGGAACAACGTGAAACTCACCATCAACAAAGATGTCCTTTCCGATGCAGTAGGTTTCGTGGCTCGCGTGCTGCCGCTGCGGCCCGCCGCCCCCATCCTGCAGGGCATGTTGCTCAAAGCCGACACCGATGGCACGGTAACATTTACCGCCTTCGATTACGAAATTTCTGCCCGCGCAAAGGTTGAGGCTGATGTGGAAGAGGCCGGCGAGGTGCTCGTATCCGGTCGCCTGCTTGCGGCGATTGCCAGCGCGCTCCCGAACGGCACTGTAACTGTTGACGCGGAAGGTTCTAAGGTTGCGATCAAGGCCGGGAACGCCGCCTATGCCCTACAAACGATGCCGTTAGCCGAGTACCCTGTAATTCCACAGGTTCCGGCTACTACGGGAACAATGGATTCGGAAACCTTCAAATCCTTGGTGAATAAGGTTACGGTTGCTGCTGCCTCCAAAGAAGATGCGAATCCGGTATTCGCTGGCGTGCGGGTAAAAGTGGCTAATGATAAAGTCAATTTGGCTGCCACTGACCGTTATCGCTTATCTCAACTAGACGCCGAGTGGAATAATACCAACCCCGAAATCAACACCACTCTTTTGGTAAAGGCGAAGGTGTTGCAAGATGTCGCAAAGAATCTTGGCCAAAGTGGTGACAACATTGAGATCGGCCTAAACACTGATGGCGGTTTGGATATTATTGGTTTTAGTGCGGGAGGCAAGCAAACAACTGCCCAACTAATTGACGGGCAATTCCCCGCAGTTGAGTCCCTTTTCCCTGAATCCCAACCAATTCACGCCGTGGTTTCGCGTACCGCCCTTATTGACGCGGTAAAGCGCGTGGCGCTTGTTTCTGACGGGATCGTCAAGTTGGCATTCCGCGAGGGCGAGGTTGAGGTTAAGGCTGGTCAGGGCGATGAAGCGCACGCTTCTGAATCACTGCCATCGGATTTAGTGGGCGAGGACATCACCATCGCGGTCAAGCCCGTATATCTGTTGGACGGCCTAAATGCCATTCCAGATGCGTTTGTTCGTGTGTCATTCACTGGCCCCATCAAGCCAGTGGAACTCTCGGGCCAGGAAACCTTGAGCGGGGATCGGGATTACCTTTTCCGCTATTTAGTAGTGCCTTTCCGCTTACCTGAGGGCGCCTAACACTCACCAAGCCGCATGGAACATGGCAACTTGGCAGCAGCACGATAGACATGATAAACGTGGGATTGGCTAATGTACCTTACCGAACTCGCATTAGCCAATTTCCGCACTTACGAAAAACTAACGCTAGGCTTTGAACCAGAAGTAACCGTATTCGCTGGGCCTAACGGCGTCGGAAAAACAAACATAATTGAGGCCATACATTATGTTGCCACCATTTCATCACACCGGGTTTCCAACAAAACTCCACTAATTCAAGCGGGCACTGACAGGGCCATAATTCAGGCCAGAATAAAAGCGGGCGAGAGAGCTTCCGCGATTGAGCTTGAGATAAAAGAGCACGGCAGCGGCAGGGCCAGGGTCAATCGCGGGCAGGTGATCCCAAGTTCGGGGGCGCGCGGGATATTGCGGGCGGTGTTGTTTGCGCCTGAGGATTTGGCTTTAGTCAAAGGTGACCCCGAGGGGCGCAGGCGGTTTTTGGACGAATTGGTGCTGCAAGCCAAACCTGTACTGGCTGGCGATTACCGCGATTACGATAAGGTGTTACGGCAACGCAACGCTTTTCTGAAGCAGGCTCGACAGCGGGGGGCTTTTGACTCCGAGATGCTGGAGATTTACAACGAGCAACTGGTGCGCTACGGGGTGGAGATCACCCTCGGTCGCCTAGCCCTGGGAGCAGCGCTGCAGCAGCCCATCGAAAATTGGTATCAGAAAATCGCTCAGTCGCAGGTGGAGATAATTACCAAACTGGCTTGCGACCACAACCTAACAGATACAACTCCCGAAGCGCTTGCCGCCGAATACTACGAGCAACTGGAAGGAAAAAGAACTCAAGAACTGGAGCGGGGCCTGACACTAGTGGGGCCGCAACGCGATGATTTGTTTTTCAGCATTGGGGATTTGCCCGCGAAAGGATATGCCAGCCACGGGGAATCATGGAGTTTGGCTTTGGCGCTAAAGTTAGCGGCCTTTGACCATCTGGCTGCAATAGACCTAAACTCAAGTTTTGATCACAGCGAAGCAACAAGCGTAAGTTACGAAACTCAACAGCCAGTATTATTGCTAGATGATGTATTTTCTGAATTGGATAGCGGTCGCCGCGCAGCCTTAAGTGAGGCAATAACAAACAAGAATCAAGTGTTTATCACAACTGCGGTGCTAGATGATATCCCGAAAGGACTGTATTCGCGGGTGATAACGGTTGCAAAAGGCAGCGCTAATGGATAATTCGCCAATTTCAGAACCGCTAAAGTTCGCGGCCGGCCGGTTGGAATCGGTGCGCCGAACAGCCCAAGCACTCGGGTTTCAACCAGCGGATAGCACGAGGCAAAAACACAAGGCCGCCAACGGCAGGGATCCGGTGCTGCTTGGCGATGTGCTCCAAGACATTGTGGAATCCAGAGGCTGGCAGGTGCCTTTATCGGTGGCGAAACTTAGCACCATTTGGCCGGAGATTGTGGGCGAAGTGGCGGCCCAAAATTGCCATGTGGAGCAGTTCGAGGGGCACCAACTAAAGATTAGGGCGGCGTCCACGAATTGGGCTGTGCAACTGCGACTTTTGGAGCCAACTATAAGGGCGAAAATTGCAAATGTAATTGGAAAAGACGTGGTGGATAAAATAGTCATTCTGGGCCCTGCGCCACCATATGTGCACAGTGGCCGATTTAGTGTGCCTGGGCGTGGCTGGCGCGACACTTGGGGCTAAAACATTGCGATTTGTGCTAAACTTTTATTAGAAAGCACGGCTTTAGGCACTGGAGTGGTTGTGACAGAAATTTCACCGCAAACATATGATGCTGGTAATATTACAGTTCTCGAAGGGCTGGAAGCGGTTCGCAAACGCCCGGGCATGTATATCGGC
>JAITCS010000145.1 GCA_031282935.1 Cellulomonadaceae bacterium | reverse complement strand
CACTGAAACGACCAACACCATTCTGACAGCCAGTCCCAGACCAGCCAAGCAAATACTCACAGCCTGTCGAAACCCCGTTGGTTGAGCCTGTGGCGGTCGCTGCGCTCCCTGTTCCCTCCTGGCCTCGGTAGAGTCCGCGAGCGGCCTCTCCACTCGGGCTGCGTCGCTCACCGAAACCCCGTTGGTTGAGCCTGTCGAAACCACCCTCGTTGGTTGATGTGCGATATTCGCGCGCCCGCCTGTGGCGGTCGCTGCGCTCCCTGCCCTCCTGGCCTCGGTAGAGTCCGCAAGCGGCCTCTCCACTCGGGCTGCGTCGCTCACCGAAACCCCGTTGGTTGAGCCTGTCGAAACCACCTGAGTATCGCGCGCCTCGGCACTAGCCGTCCGCCGTCAACGAAGCGAGCGCCTCCTGGGCCTGCCCAAAACTCATCGGTTGGCAGCCCTGGGATTCCCAATGCGCAATGAGCGCCGGTTCGGACCGCAATAGACCAATTCCGCGCTTTATCAGGGTCGGAATCGGTTTGCGAGCTTCTTTGATATCGCGAGTAAGGCGAAACCAGAAAGAAAGCAGGCGCGGCCGTTTCAGGCATATCGCTCCAGCCAATAGACCGGCGCCTTTTAGGGGCTCCACTAATTCCCCCGCAAACACCCCTTCGGCAAGCAATAAAGCGTGCGGAGAATGAAAACCAGGCACAGAAAATGTGCGGATACCAATTTGCCGATTAAGTTTTATCGCATAAATCGGTACTTGTGCCGTGCCCGTCGTCGCAATTTCAATAATCGCCGCCAAAGCCGCCGCGCCATCCCAAGAACGCGGGTCATCCCAATCCACAATCCCGAACCGTTGCGGCAAGCCAGTGTCATCCCCGGCGTGGTAAAAGTCATCCAAGTTCAGGGTTGGCAGCCCGGAATTGCGCGTGAGGCGCGACTTGCCGCAGCCCGACGGCCCCGTGAGCAGCACGACCTTCACAAATTCCAGTTTAGCATTAGGCTAGGAATTAGCACTAGGCTATGTAATAGCACCAGGCTATGAGTTAGTCGGAAGCAACGTGTGAGTAGCAAGGATCAGGATTGGGAAATTGGCCGGGGCCTGACGCCAAAGTCGTGGCTAGCGATGGCGATGCTCGCGATGACCAAGCGAGCTATGAGCAGGCTGGTCACGAGCCAAAAGGCCGCAGTGCGCTGATTTGGTTTGTCGGGCTGACCACGGTGGACGTCATGCACCGAGGCGCAGCGCCCGCCCCGAACAAGAAGGTCACCGCCTCCTGGCAGAGCATTTCAGCGGGCGGCCCAGCCGCCAACGCCGCAGTGGCGGCAGCTCGGTTGGGTGCAGCTTGTCAAGGGGTGCCTCAGGAGGGGACAGACGACACGGGGCCAGCATGGACAGCAGAGGCAGCGGGGAGCGGCTCGGTCAGGGCGGTGCTGATTACCGCAATCGGGAACAGCCCGTGGGCGCAGATCGCCGTCAATGACCTTGTTGGCCAGGGGGTTGAGATAATTGATTTGGCCGATGATTCTTTCGAGTTGGCGGTCTCGGCCATCGTGGTGGATGAAAAAACTGGAGAGCGTTCCATAATTTCGCCAGACGGAGGCCAGTGGGACGGGCCGAAACCGGGCGCTTTCGAGCAGGCGCTCGCGGCACATCGCACGCGGCGAGCCCAAAGCGACAATTCGCGGCTTGACGCTTTCCAAATGCCGGACGCGATACTTTTTGACGGCCACCACCCCAGGATCATTCATCAAGTTTTGCGTTGGCTCGATATTTACGATTTGGTTCACGCCACCGCCACCGAGAAATCGCGGATTCGGCTTTCGCACCACCTTTCGGGTAGCGACCAAAGTAATCAAAAACAGAAAGAACCATTAGTGATGTTGGACGCGGGTCGGTGGCGCCCCATTTTTGCCGAACTTTTCCCGATCACTGCTGTTGCAGCGTTAAGCAATGACTTCAAATTCCCTGGCACCGCAGAGGTATTAGCGACCGGGCACGAAATGGGTGCGAAATCGGTGCTAGTTACCGATGGCCCCAATCCGGTGGTGTTCAGTAATAAAGCTGGCCAGAATTGGGTGGAAAAGAACGAAATCCCAGTTCCTAAAGTGCCCACCGTGGACACTTTAGGCGCCGGGGATTTCTTTCACGGCGCACTGATTGTGGCTTTAGTGCGCGGGCTTCCACTTGCGGAAGCAATTCAATTCGCAACCGAAATAGCCTCGATGCGGGTGCAACACATCGGCACCCGCACCTGGCTCTCAAAGCTAAAATAGTTTAGCGTTTATTGCACGCCTAGTTAGCGTTTATTGCACGCTTAGTTAGCTTTTATTGCACGCCAACTATATCCACCACGAATACCAGAGTATCCGAACCCCGGATTCCGGCCGCTGGCATTCCGTGAACTCCATAACCTTTGTGCGGCGGAATGGAAAGCAGTACGCGGTCGCCAACTTTCTTGCCAACCAGCCCTTCATCCCAGCCTTTAATTACCATTCCAACGCCAATCGGAAACTCTACGGTATCGCCGCGCCGGAATGAACTGTCAAATTCAATACCGTTCCAGGTTTCGCCTAGGTAATTCACTTCGATGGTTTGCCCGGCTTGCACCACGGCCCCATCGCCCTCATGCAAAACTTCTACAACTAGGTCGGTGGGCGGCTTGGAGCCTGGCTCGAATTCAATCTTTGGCGTTTCGCCGATAAAGCCTTTTACAGTGGGCAGTGCTGACACAGGAGTTTCCTTCCGAAAGTGTTCCGTACATCATCACGTTAGCGCGGGGGCTGTCGAATGTGCGGATTCCACGCCGAAATACGCAAACATTATTCTACAGCGTTAGCTCAGGTGCCGTACACAAACCCGAGTTGCCGCCAAGCCTCATACACCGCAATCGAAGCGCAATTAGTCAGGTTCAGTGACCGCCGCCCTGGCAACATTGGTATTCGCACCCGATCGGTAATTCGCGGATGATTTAGCACGTGTTCGGGAATCCCGGTAGGTTCGGGGCCGAATAGCAGAATGTCGCCTTGTTGATATGCGACATTTACGAAGTTGTCCGACGCCTGTACCTCAAATGCGAACACGCGCGCTTCCGGCAGCGCCGCAAAACAATCCGTCAGGTTTTTGTGTACGTCTATGACGGCCAAATCGTGGTAATCCAATCCGGCCCGCTTTAGTTTCGCCTCGGAAAGGTCGAACCCGAGCGGCTCGATCAGGTGCAGCCGCGCGCCCGTCGCTGCCGCGAGGCGAATTGCGGCCCCGGTGTTTCCGGCGATGCGCGGTTCGTAGAACACGATGTGGACTAAAGGCGCAGGAGGGGGCGGGGCCGTCAGGTGCGGGTTGGCCAGATTCGCAGTGCCCGCACTAGGGGCGCCAGGATCATCGTTCATCATCGGCGTCGTCACTGATCATCGGCGTCGTCAATCCAGTCATACGTTTTAGTGACCGCCTTATTCCATTTCCGATAGAGCCGATCCCGTTGCTCCGCGGGCATTTGCGGCGTCCACCGATTCCCCTGGGCCCAATTCGCCACTAATTCCGCTTCGTCTTTCCAAAATCCGATGGCTAAGCCTGCTGCATAGGCGGCCCCGAGTGCGGTGGTTTCCAGAATTTGGGGCCGCACCACATCTACGCCGAGTTGATCGGCCTGGAATTGCATCGCGAAATCATTTGCGGTCATTCCGCCGTCAACCTTCAATTCCGTGAGGGTGACGCCAGAATCGGCTTTCATAACGTCCATAATTGTGCGGGTCTGATATGCGGTGGCCTCCAAAGCGGCCCGAACAATATGCTCTTTGGTAACAAAAGCGGTTAGCCCTACGATGGCACCGCGCGCATCCGGGCGCCAATAGGGGGCGAAAAGCCCCGAGAAAGCTGGCACGAAATAGCAGCCGCCGTTATCGGGCACTTTCCGCGCTAAATCTTCGGTTTCCTGTGCGTGGGCAATAAATCCTAAATTGTCCCGCAACCACTGCACTGCCGAACCGCTATTCGCAATCGAACCCTCCAGGGCATAAACGGCTGGTTCCTTACCGAACTTGTATAGCACGGTGGTGAGCAAATCCTTAGAGAACACCGGGTGTTTGCCGGTGTTAATCAGCAAAAAGCAGCCGGTGCCGTAAGTGTTCTTCGCCATGCCTTTCTTGAAGCAAACCTGCCCCACCGAAGCGGCCTGCTGGTCGCCCAGAATTCCGGCAATCGGCACCCCCGGTAACGGCCCACGCGCACGCCCGTACCCGTGGACTGAGGCGGAGGGGTTTATCTTGGGCAGCATGGACATTGGGATACCAAGGCGGTCACATATTTCTTTATCCCAATGCAGGGTTTCTAAATTCATTAGCAGCGTTCTTGAGGCATTAGTGACATCGGTGGCGTGAACCCCCTTTTCGACGCCCCCGGTAATGTGCCACAATAGCCAAGTGTCCATCGTGCCGAAATACAAGTCGCCAGCCTTAGCGGATTCGCGGGCGCCGGGCACGTTATCCAAAATCCACTTAACTTTCGGGCCCGAGAAATAGGTGTTGGGCGGCAACCCGGTAATGTTTTTGAACCACTCCCGCCCGTATTTCGCCTCCAATTCCTGGGCGATTTCCTGGGTGCGCATATCCTGCCACACGATAGCGTTATATACCGGCTCCCCAGTGTGCCTGTTCCACACTATTGCGGTTTCGCGCTGGTTAGTTATCCCAATCGCGGCCACATCCGAGTTGTTGATGTTTGCCCGCGCCATCGCCAAACCCGTGACCTCACGGGCGTTATCCCAAATCTCATTGGGGTCGTGTTCCACCCAACCGGGCTGCGGATAAATCTGGGTGTGCTCCATTTGCCCAGAAGCCACTTGTTTCCCTGCGTGGTCAAAAACAATAGCGCGTGTACTGGTGGTGCCTTGGTCAATCGCCAAAATGTATTTGGACATCTATTACCCCAAACTATTCATTGGCGTGATTTCGTGGTGCAAATCCCGAACCGTTTGCGCCTCAACATCGGTGGGCATGGTGATGGCGGCACGATAAGCGGCAACCAAATCCTGATATGCCTTTACCTCTGCTACTACTTTCTCATCATCCCAGTGCAATAACGGTGCCACGATTCCGGCAATCTCATTTAGCGCAGCAAGCCCGGAATCCTTCACCTCATAAACCAGCCGCGTGCGGTGCAATAGTAAATCCTCCAAATGCAGGGCACCCTCATGGGTGACGCCATAGACGATTTCGGCCCGCAAATATGCCGGGGCATTTTCCAAAGGTTTTGCCAAACCGGGATCGGCCTCACACAATGCCACAATGTCCTTGATGTTTGTGCCGTAGCGGTGCAGTAAATGATCCAGGGTTTCGCTGGGCCAGCCGAACTGGGCAGCCCATTTCTCGCCCTGATGCTTGACAGCCGCCAACCCGACAGCCCCCACCAGCGGGATATCCTGCGTCACTGATGGCGCGTTATGCGCGGCGGCGCCTAGGGCGTGGTCCACCGCATCCTTGGCCATCACGCGGTAGGTGGTCAGTTTCCCGCCCGCAATGGCGAACAGCCCAGGCCTGGGGGAGGCGACCGTGTGTTCGCGGCTGACTTTCGCGGAACTGGTGCCCCGCTTGGTGCCCGGTTGCAGCAGCGGCCGCAAACCGGCAAAAGTGCCAAGAATGTCATCCCTGGAAATCGGGTGAACCAATACTGAATTGGCGTGCTCTAGCAGATAATCAATGTCGGCTGAAGTGGGAACCGGGTTTCGTAACGATTCATTCCACGGGGTGTCCGTGGTGCCAATAATCCAGTATCTGGACCAAGGAATAATGAACAATACAGATTTCTCGGTTTGCAGAATCAGACCTTTATCGCCTTGAATACAATCGCGGGGCACCACAATGTGGATACCTTTGGAGGCCAACACTTCAATACCGCCGCCGCCCCCAGCTAAAGCTTCTGTTTCCTCTGTCCAAACGCCGGTAGCGATTATTACTCGTTTGGCGGCGACCGCTATTCTTTCCCCGGTTTCTTGGTCAATTACCGTAGCACCATTTACCGTGCCGTCGTCCTCGTGCAATTCGGCCACTTGCACCCGCGAAGCCGCAGCCGCCCCGTATTCTTGGGCGGTACGGATAATAGTCATCACTAATCTGGCATCGTCAACTGTGGCATCCCAGTACTGAATTGCGCCCATAGCTGCGCTGTCGGAAAGGTCAGGGAAATCGCGATCAAGTTGGAATCTGAAATAGTGTTTATGCCAAGGCACCGCGCGTTTCCCCGGTGATATTGTTGCCAAAGCGTCGTAAAGCGCAATTCCAGAACCGATAAAACCGCGATGCCAAATGCGGTGCTCCATCGGGAATAAGAATGGTACAGGTTTGACCAAATGCGGTGCAATGTATTTTAGTAACAAGTCGCGCTCGGTCAGCGCCTCATAAACCAAATTGAAATCCAGCATTTGCAAGTATCGCAAGCCGCCGTGTACCAATTTCGATGACCGTGATGATGTTCCCGCCGACCAATCTTGGGCCTCCACCACGGCAGTGTCCAAACCGCGCGTGGCCGCGTCGAGCGCAATTCCCGCGCCTGTCACCCCGCCCCCGATAACCAGAATATCCAACTCATTTCCCGGCTCGGTAGAGCGCCGCAACCGTTCCAAAGCCAAAGAGCGGGAATGTGTGGTCAAAGCCGAGGTTAATTGCGAGGTTGTCAGATCAGGGATCGCCATAAGTATACTCTATGATAAAGTGGCCGATAATCGGCGCGGCTCGCCAATGGCAGCAGCGGTTTTAGTGTTAAGGCAAAAGGTGGCGAATTAGTGGTGTTTATCCGACCGGCTCTGCCTCGTGATGTGCGCGCCATTTCTGCCATAGTGGAGCCTTACGCCGAGCGCGGCATTTTGCTGGCCAAAGAATTGGTGGCCTTCTATGAGGCGGTGCAGGAGTTTTTGGTGGCTGAGGATAACGGCCAAGTGGTGGGTTGCGGCGCGCTGCACGTGATGTGGGAGGACCTCGCCGAGGTGCGCACCCTGGCCGTTTCGACGGACAGCACCGGCCAGGGCATTGGGCGGGCGCTGCTGGAAGCTCTTTTGGCGCGGGCGCAGCAGCTCGATATTCCGCG
>JAITCS010000133.1 GCA_031282935.1 Cellulomonadaceae bacterium | reverse complement strand
TCTTGCGGTGGTGACAGCCGGGCTGAGCCAAGCGTGGCAGAACATGCTTGCCGCTGATAAAAGCGAAAACAAGGAGCAATTTCGGCAGTGGCTGCGCGACACCTGGGTGGCCGCCTACGAAAACGAGCCGTTTGTTGAAGTGTTGCCCCCCGGGCAATGGCCTGCCACAAAAGACGTGCAAGGGGCAAACACCGCGCTTATGCAAATAGATTTCGACATTTCCGCTAACAAGGTGATTATTATTTGTGCTATTGACAATTTGGTTAAGGGAACTGCCGGGTCGGCCATTCAGTCACTGAATTTGGCGCTCGGCTTACCGGAAACCACCGCACTAACAGTAAATGGAGTTGCGCCATGAGTGTAGTTGGGCCTTTAGGCTTTGAAGCATCGGGCGTGGCTGCCGGGCTAAAAACTAGCACGTATAAAGATATGGCTTTAGTGCTAAATACGGGCCCAAGTGCCGTAGCGGCGGCCGTGTTCACCAAAAACAGATTCTTTGCCGCCCCCGTGGCGTGGTCGCGCGAGGTTGTTTCCGATGGCCGAGCGCGCGGGGTAGTAATCAATTCCGGCGGCGCTAACGCCTGCACCGGCAGCGCAGGTTTTGCCGATTGTGTGGCCGAAGCCGAACACTGCCAAGTCGTGTTATCCCAAGTAAAAGGGATTCAGGTCGGCGTTAAAGACATTCTGGTGTTATCCACCGGAATTATCGGAGAACGCCTACCAATGCCGAAAATCCTATCTGGGATTTCCGACGCCGTGGTTCACCTTGGGCGCAGCAACGAGGACGGCACGGCGGCCGCGCACGCCATTATGACCACCGACAACGTACCCAAAGAGGTACTAGTGGAGCGAAACGGCTGGTCAGTGGGTGGAATGGCCAAGGGCGCCGGAATGTTAGCTCCCGCCCTCGCCACCATGCTCGTCATCCTGACCACCGACGCCTGCGTGGACGCCGACACGGCGCGGGCCGCGCTGCACCGCAGCACCGAACTCACCTTCGACCGCCTGGATTCCGACGGCTGCATGTCCACCAACGACACCGTGGTGCTGCTCGCGAGCGGCTCTTCCGGCGTAACCCCCAGTTATGAGGAGTTCCAAGAGGCAGTGGCCACGGCCTGTGCCGAATTGGCGTCAAAACTGATCAGCGACGCTGAGGGTTCCACCCACGATATCGAGATTCAGGTGCGTCACGCCACCTCCATTGATGCGGCATTAGCGGTGGCCAGGGCGGTTTCGCGTTCCAATTTAGTTAAGACGGCGATATTCGGAAATGACCCGAACTGGGGTCGAATACTGGCCGCAGTGGGCACCGTGCCATATGAGGTTGCGCCTTTTGAGTCGAATAACGTTTCGGTAACAATTAATGGGGTGCGAATTTGTCAGCGCGGCGCTATTGGTGAGCCGCGAGATCGCGTCAATTTGCTCCACAATCGTGAAGTGCAAATCGTAATAGATTTAGGGGCAGGGGATTGCGAAGCCACTTTGCTAACTAATGATTTGTCGCACGATTATGTGCAAGAAAACAGTTACTACACCACATAACTAGTTACCGCAAGTGACATTCTTGGAGATACAAGCGACATTCTTGGAGATATAGTGGCCGAAACCCTAGATTTGGCACCCAGCCAAAAGGCAGCCGTGTTAGTGGAGGCGCTGCCTTGGTTGCGGGCGTATGCGGGCGCGCTTGTGGTTGTGAAATATGGCGGCAACGCAATGATTGACGATGACCTAAAACGGGCTTTTGCGCAAGATATGGTATTTCTGCGCACGGCTGGTTTGAAGCCGGTAATTGTGCACGGGGGCGGCCCGCAGATCACAAACATGCTTGCTCGGTTGGGGATCGAATCGGAGTTTCGCGGGGGGTTGCGGGTTACCACACCGGAAACGATGGATGTGGTGCGCATGGTGCTCACCGGGCAGGTGGGCCGGGAACTGGTTGGCCTGATAAACGCGGCCGCACCCATTGCGGTGGGCCTTTCCGGGGAGGACGGCGGGCTGTTCAGCGCCACTCGGCGCCAGGCGGTCGAGAACGGCGCCCCGATTGATGTGGGGTTGGTTGGAGACGTGACCAGCGTTGACGCTTCAGCGGTCGAGGACATCATCGCGGCCGGGCGGATACCCGTGGTTTCCACCGTTGCGCCCGACAAGGACGACCCAACCCAAGTGTTGAACGTCAACGCGGATACTGCTGCGGCCGCCCTGGCGATAGCGCTAAATGCCTCGAAACTGATTATCCTCACCGATGTAGAGGGGCTTTACACTAATTGGCCCGACCGCACTTCTTTAGTCAAAGAAATAGCTTCAAATACCCTCACAAAGTTATTACCCTCCCTTGAATCGGGCATGATTCCGAAAATGGAAGCGTGTCTGCGTGCCGTGGAACACGGTGTGCCCGCAGCAACTGTAATAGACGGGCGGGTTCCGCACGCGGTATTATTGGAAATCTTTACAGGTGAGGGAATTGGTACAATGGTGGTCGCAGATAAAGTACTAGGAGCATGATGGTTCGGCATTTTCTTAAGGATGACGATATTACGCCAGCGGAACAGCGGGCTATTTTGGAATTGACTGCGCAACTTCGCAATCGGCGTTACCTGGAGCAGCCATTATTGGGGCCAAAGGCGGTGGCTTTCATTACCGATAAACCCACTTTGCGCACGCAGGCTTCTTTCGCGATTGGAATTGCGGAATTGGGCGGTTTCCCTTTGATGGTTGACGGGAATCTGGCGCAAATCGGGGTGCGCGAATCAGTCGCCGATACCACTCGCGTGCTTGATCGCATGGTTTCTGCGATTGTGTGGCGCACTTTTGCAGATGAGCGAATTGAAGAAATGGCTGCCGTTTCCAAAGTTCCCGTGATTAACGCGCTCACTGACGGGTATCACCCGTGCCAAATTTTAGCCGATTTGGCTACTATAGCCCAGCATTTGGGCGGTGTGCGCGCGCTCCCAGGAAAAGTGCTCACCTATTTGGGCGACGGCGCAAATAACATGGCCAATTCTTACCTATTAGGCGGAGCCACCGCCGGTATGCACGTGCAAATCGCTTGCCCTGCCGAATACGAACCGGATCCGGCCATCGTTGCCCGCGCGGCCGACATCGCCGCCACCACAGGAGGCAGTGTCGCGGTTTTGCATGACCCGCGTCAGGGTGTGGCCGGGGCAGACGTTGTGGCCACCGACACTTGGGTTTCAATGGGGACGGAGGCCGAGGCCGCCGAGCGCAAAGCCATACTGGCACCCTACCAGTTGAACTCTGAATTATTGGCTGGCGCCCGCCAAGATGCGTTAGTGTTGCATTGTTTGCCAGCTTATCGGGGTTCCGAAATCACGGCCGCCGTAATTGACGGGCCGCAATCGGTGGTATTCGACGAGGCCGAAAACAGGTTACATGCCCAAAAAGCTCTTATGGTCTGGTTGCTTGCAAATCAAAACACTGCGGTCCCAACATTATGAATACCTCCCTCCTAGTACCGCGGGCTAAGACGCAGTATCTTTCATCGGATAACAAATATGAGTAACACTTCCCTCTGGGGTGGCCGCTTTGTTGGCGGAGCATCACCTGAATTAGCGGAACTCTCCCGCTCCACGCATTTCGATTTCGTGTTGGCTCCTTACGATATCCAAGGCTCCATCGCTCACGCGACAGCGCTCAATAAAGCGGGTTTGCTCATCGATGCCGAATTGGAGGCGATGATAAACGGGCTTAACCTGCTCGCCGCCCAAGTCGAAAACGGCACTTTCCAAGCCGAGCCAGCCGATGAAGATGTCCACACGGCCCTAGAGCGCGGCCTAATTGACATAATCGGCAATGAATTGGGCGGGAAATTGCGAGCTGGCCGTTCCCGAAACGATCAAATCGCCACCCTAATCAGACTGTATTTGCGAGACCAAGCCAAGCAAATCGGAGCTTTAGTGCTTGAGCTTATTGATGCCCTAATAGCGCAAGCCAGCGCCAGCGGTGCTGCGGTAATGCCAGGGCGCACTCATTTGCAGATCGCGCAACCAGTGTTATTGGCACACTCCTTGCTGGCTCACGTTTGGCCGCTGCTGCGAGATATTGATCGGCTCATAGATTGGGATATCCGGGCCGCAAAGTCGCCTTACGGCTCGGGAGCTTTAGCGGGCTCATCCCTTGGCCTCGACCCGGCTTTGGTGGCTCGCATGCTGGGTTTCACTGGATCCGTGGAGAACTCAATAGACGGAACTGCCTCCCGAGATATTGTCGCCGAGTTTGCATTTATCACCACGATGATTGGGATTGATTTATCTCGCTTGGCTGAAGAGATAATCATTTGGAACACCAACGAATTCAAATTCGTTACCCTTGATGACGGTTACTCCACTGGTTCTTCCATTATGCCGCAAAAGAAGAACCCAGATATTGCCGAACTTGCCCGAGGCAAAGCGGGCAGGCTGATAGGTGACCTCACCGGGTTACTAGCCACCCTAAAAGGCTTACCTTTGGCGTATAACCGCGATTTGCAAGAGGACAAAGAACCAGTTTTTGACGCGGTAAATACGCTCAAAGTGCTTTTGCCTGCTTTCGCAGGGATGGTACGAACAGCCAGGTTTAATTACGACAAAATGGCCGCTAACGCCCCGCTCGGCTTCTCACTCGCTACCGATATGGCGGAATGGCTGGTAAAGCAGGGCGTGCCTTTCCGTGATGCCCATCATATCGCTGGCGCAGCAGTGCAGTATTGCGAACAAAAAGGCATGGAATTATGGGAGTTATCTGACAACGAATTGGCAGCGATAAACCCCTCGCTTACTCCCGAAGTAAAAGACGTGCTAACGGTGGCCGGTTCGGTTAATTCCAGGGACGGCATTGGTGGTACCGCTCCAAGCAGAGTCGCAGAACAATTATCAGCGGCCCAAGATAAAGCCAGCGAATATCGAGTATTTGTGGAAATGGACTAACGATGTCAGGCATATTTGAAGAATTGCAGTGGCGCGGGCTGGTGGCCCAAACCACCGATGAAGAAACCCTCAAGGCGGCCCTGGACGGGAACCCGATAACGTTCTACGGCGGGTTCGACCCCACCGCGCAATCGCTCCACATAGGCCATCTGGTGCTGGTTCTGACCATGCGTCGGCTGCAACTGGCTGGTCACCACCCCATCGCGCTAGTTGGGGGCGCAACGGGGCTTATTGGCGACCCCAGGCCCACCAAGGAGCGGGCCATGCAGAGTTCCGACGTGGTGGCCGGTTGGGTGGGCCAGATCAGGAATCAGATCGCTCCACTGCTGGCTTTCGATGGCGCGAATCCGGCAGTAATGGTGAATAACCTGGATTGGACTAACCCAATTTCGGCCATTGAGTTTTTGCGGGATATCGGAAAATATTTCCGGATGTCCACCATGCTGAACCGCGATATCGTGGCGCGCAGGCTCGCCTCAGAAGATGGCCTGAGTTACACCGAGTTTAGTTACCAAATTCTGCAAGCTCTCGACTTTCGGGAACTCCATCAGAAATACGATTGCGTGCTCCAAGTGGGTGGTA
>JAITCS010000091.1 GCA_031282935.1 Cellulomonadaceae bacterium | reverse complement strand
CGCAGAGTCCGAAAAAAGTTCGATATACCGATAGTGACGTTGTGGCCATGAAACATGCCCTCGAATTTGTCACTAAAGAGGGAATTGACCCTTATGCGATGGGGACTTTGGTGCGAACCGCTTCGGCGTCATTGCAGCGGCTCGCCTTACAGCAGGTAGAGGGGCTCATTCAGGATATCGCCCGCACCCAAAATGTCACTGACACCCAGGCGCGCATGATTGCCGGTGAAATTGCGCCGTCGCAAGCTGCCCAACTTCAACCCCTGATTGACCACATTTGGCGGCGCCAGTACGCGGAGGCGGTGCGCACTTTGACCACCACCGCTATCGCGCAACGCGGTTTCAGCACTGACGACCGCGATTTCCCACTAGTGCGCGCAGTTGGGTTTGCGGATTTGGTGGACTTCACGGAACGGACGAAAGACACATCGGCTCACGAGTTTAATGCCCTGATTCGGGACTTTACTGACGTGTGCTGGGATATCGTAAATAGTCGAGGCGGGCGCATTATCAGTTTCTTGGGGGATGCGGTTTTCTTTGTCGCCGACGACATCAAGACCGGGGTTGAGGTAAGCCTGGGGTTATCGGAACACGGCCAAACCGGGATGTGCGGGCCCGTGCGGGTGGGCTTAGTGTGGACGCGAGTATTGAAAGCCAACGGCGACGTGTTTGGGCCTGGAGTTAATCTAGTATCCAGAATCACTAGAGCCGCAACGCCTAACGAGGTTTTTATTGACGATTCGCTTGCGGAACGCCTAGCCCGGAATCCGGACTATTCGATAGTGGAAGAGCCCGCTTTTGACGCCCGGGGGATTGGGTGGGTGCAGCCTTTCCGGATTCGGTACGCCGACGACCCGCGCAACCAAGAGGACGAGTAGGGCGGGCTCAACCACCGGGGTTTCGGTGACCGACGCAGCCCGAGAGTAGAATCCGCTTGCGGATTGTACCGAGGGCCAGGAGGGAATAGGGAGCGTAGCGACCGCCACAGGCTCAACCGCCGGGCGGGCTCAACCGCCGGCAGGCTCAACCGCCAGCGGCGGGGGCGGTGGTGAGCGCGAACGCTTTATCAACCTCGGGGTCAGCCTGATGCACCAGCGCAACGGTGTAATACTTGGGGTAACGGGCTAGGATTGTCGCCGCACTGCTGTCCAGGTAAATGCTGTTGGGCGGTGCCATGCGGGCCAGCGAAAACGCTAATTCCACGCCCGGACTAAACACGGAATCAGAAGCGAACACCATGCGACCCCAAGAAAGGCCTACATGTATCGAACCGCTGAACCCCTCAGCGTTTAGGTTGACAAGTTTGAGCGCAATGTCGGCCCCGCTGCTGGTGTCATCGGCGACGTAGAGCAAACCATCCCCAAGCCGTTTAATAATGCGCCCACCTGAGGAATGGACAATGTCGGAATAAATGTCATGGAAGTTTTGGACATATGCCTTGAACTCCGGCACTTCCAGATGATCTGTTTGGGCATGGAAATCGGTGATTTGCGCATAACCTACGGCGCGCAAAAGTGGGAACTCTAGGTCATCGTCACTGGTGCCCCGTTGAATTACCGCATCAGTGGTGAGCCGTTGCAGGGCGCTGCGATAGTGATTCAACCAAATGGGGATTAGGTGTTTCACCAGTTCTTGGCTGGCTTTTGCCCCATATGTTGCCGCTTCAATTCGAGCTTCAGTATCCGATATGCTTGAGCGTTCGGCGAGGAACTGAATTATCACTTCAACCTGCCAAGCGGCCAGCCTTTCCATGGCGGCCCCGGTGGAGCGTACTAGCGCCGCGAGAGTTTTGTCATCAAGGTGCGCTTGCTCCGCAAGGCTCCGTAGTTCGATTAGCCCGGAAACGTCACTGCGCGTGTAGAGGCGATCTGGGGTGTGCGCTAACCCTGCCCAGAGCCAAAGCTTTTCTAGCTGCTCAGCGCTCCAACCTGTTTGTTCGGCCAGTTCATCGAGGGTGAATTCAGGCTTTTTACCGAAAACCACCTCTTCAATCTGCTCGGATAGCAAACCTAGCAGCGACAAATCGGTATCTTTGATGATTTGCGATTTGTTGAGCTTTCTTAACCCGCTCTGCGATGCATTTGGGGCGGGATTAGTGGTCACGATAGTTAGTGTATCGGAAATACCGTGCCAGGTGGCCGACACTCCGGCACGTTTTGCGTGTTTGCCGATAGCGTTTGTGTCTGGCGTTTGGCAAAGTGCTGTTCCATCTGGCATGATGGAGGGGTATTCGGTGTGCCCAAGGCCCCTCTACCCGAGGGTGCGCCGCGTTTGGCCAGTGCCATTTGCCTGCCCCCACGGGTAAAGTGATGCTAGCCGCCCCAGCATATTATAAGGAGACAGGCCCAAGTGGCAGTCAAAATTCGCCTAAAGCGGCTCGGTAAAATGCGAGCCCCGTACTACCGTATCGTCGTCGCCGATAGCCGCACCAAGCGTGATGGCCGTGCGATCGAGGAGATCGGCAAATACCATCCCACCGAGGAGCCTTCTTTCATTGAGGTTGATTCGGAGCGTGCCCAGCACTGGCTCAAGGTGGGCGCTCAGCCTACCGATCAGGTGCTCACCATTTTGAAAATCACTGGTGACTGGCAGAAGTTCAAGGGCGAGCCTGGTCAAGAGGGTACGCTCAAGATGGCTCCTGGTCGCGCTGATGCTGCTGCCGCTATCAAGGCTGCTGCTGACGAGGCCGAGAAGGTCAAAGCTGCTGCCAGCGCGAAAGCTGCCGAGGCTGCCGCTGCCGCTGCGTCTGAGGCTGCTGCAGCCGAAGCCGCGAGTGAGGATTCCGCCGAGGGCGGCGAGGCCGAAGCTGCGACCGAAGAGGCGTAATGGAAGCCGAAGCCTTAGAACACTTGGTGCGCGGGATCGTTGATCATCCTGAAGATGTCCAGGTGACCACCAAGGTGCTGCGTCGGGGCGACCTGCTGGAAGTTCGGGTACACCCCGAGGATTTGGGCCGCGTGATTGGCCGCAACGGGCGCACTGCAAAAGCGCTGCGCACGGTCATCGGCTCGATTGCCAGCCAGCCAACCCGCGTTGACGTGGTTGATGTGGATCAAGAACGATAGTCGCAAATAGTGCCTAAAAGCGCCGCCTCAAGATTCTGTCTGAGGCGGCTGCTTTGTTTTTAAGGAACGGAACAGCATTTGATTAAGATATTAGCCGCTGCCCTGATGCTGATTGACCATGTGGGGTTAGTGTTCTTTGCGCAATACCCGTGGCTTAGGATGATAGGGCGCCTTTCCATGCCCTTGTTTGCTTATTCGATTGCCTCGGGATATTATTTCACGGCGCGCGCTGGGAAATTCTACAAATACTTGGCGCAGATTGCTGGGTTTGCGGTAATATCACAAATTCCTTTCATGCTGATGCTGCGCACTGTTGGGATTTATCACTTTTCTTTGAGTATTGGTGCCACTTGGTTTTTGTCTTTAGTGGTGTTGCGCGCGGTGGTGGGGTTGTTTGACAGCATTACGGCTTCGCGCCCATCTAGCACGCTGGAGAATGTGCTTTGGCTGGCTGCCGGGGTTGCGGCTGTGCTTCTAGCCCAGGCGGTTGGCATGGATTACGGGGTGTACGGAGTCTTGTATCCGTTGGCTTGCTATCCGATAGTTTTGGCGGTGCGGAAGCGGGCTGAGGGGCGTTCGGCTGTTATCGGCGAGAATGTTGTTAGCGCTAACAACGGGCTTGAGTTTGATGGTGCCGATGGCCGTGTAGTTGCTGGTAGCGGAACTGCCGCAATAAGGCGGGGTGGCACACTAATTTCGCAGCCGATGGGATATCTTTTGGGCACCCTGGGCCAGATCGCATTGAATTTGTTCGGCGTGTTTG
>JAITCS010000068.1 GCA_031282935.1 Cellulomonadaceae bacterium | reverse complement strand
CTTCAATTGCGGCGATATCTACTGGGGCGTCCGCAAAAGCCGCGTAAGCCATAACGGTCAGAACCTCAAAGAAGCTAAGCCGGGGGCCACCCTCCGCTAAAGACTTTTGATCAACCATTTCGAGGTAAGGCACAATGTCCTCATATATCGCAATGAATTGCTCGTCGGATATCGGATTACCGTCAATCTGAATTCGTTCATTCATTGAACTTAAGTGTGGCGAAGTAAAAAGCCCCACTCGCAGCCCGGAAGCTCGCACCAGAGATTCGCACATGCGCGCGGTCGAGGTTTTCCCATTCGTGCCCGTTATGTGAATAATCCGGTAGTTCTTCTGCGGGTCGCCCAGAATATCTAGTACCGCTTGGACGCGATCCAGGCTCGGTTCGATATCATGTTCCGGCGCCCGCCCCAAAATATCATCATAAATCTCTTGCAGCCTGGAATTATCTGGCTTACTCACGTCTTAAGGATATCCTAGGTTAGCCGCCAATGCCTGCAAGGCGCTATGAAAGAAACTAGCTCGCAGCTGCGATTTCTGCTAGCACCATGTCGCGCACCTGCTCCATCGTGGCTTGGTCCTCGGCCTCCACGTTGAGCCGCAGCAGCGGTTCGGTGTTTGACCCGCGCAGGTTGAACCACCATTTCGGCCCGTTACCAGCGTCCCAGCGCGAAACCGTCACGCCGTCCAGGCTGTCCACAGCCACCTCGGGGTGAATCCCCTGGATGGCGGCCACCACTTGATCCCGCACCGCCGCGACGTCGGGCACCCGCGAGTTGATCTCCCCCGATTGCACATACGGCTGGTACTGCGCCGCCAACTCGCTCAGCGGCAGAGGCTGCGAGCCTAGGGCAGCCAAAACGTGCAAGGCCGCCAACATGCCTGAATCCGCAAACCAGAAGTCCCTGAAGTAGTAGTGGCCGCTGTGCTCGCCCCCGAACACCGCGTCATGCTCCGCCATCTGCGCCTTTATGAACGAGTGCCCAACGCGCGTGCGCACCGTCTGGGCCCCGGCGGCCTCGAAACGCTCTGGCACGGCCCTAGAAGAAATCAGGTTGTAAATCAAAGTCGGCGCCTTGCCGTCAGCCACAGCGGCCCGCGCCAATTCCCGCAAGCCCACCAGAATGCTGATCACGGAGGGCGACACGCGCTGCCCCTTTTCGTCCACCACAAAGCAGCGGTCCGCGTCGCCGTCGAAAGCCAGCCCCAAATCCGCCCCGGTGGCCACCACGGCCGCCTGCAGGTCAACCAAGTTGGCGGGATCGAGCGGGTTGGCCTCGTGGTTCGGGAAGTTTCCGTCCAATTCCCAGTACAGCGGCACCAATTCGAGCGGCGCGCCGGAAATCGGCCCCAAAACCGTAGGCGCAGTGTATCCGCCCATGCCGTTACCAGCGTCAATGACCACTTTCAGCGGCCTAATCTTGCTGATGTCCACCAGCGAGTTCAGGAATCTGGCGTAATCGGGCAGGTCGTTTTCCGCATGTATTTGCCCCATTTCACCGTCGGGCACCACCGGGGCCATGTTCGAGTCCAAATAGCGCTGGGCTAGGGCGCGGATTTCAGCCAAGCCGGTTTCCTCCCCGACGGGCCGCGCCCCTGGGTAGCACATCTTGATGCCGTTATAGGCGGCCGGGTTGTGCGATGCGGTGAACATGGCGCCCGCAATGTTTCGGGAGGCCGCCGCGTAATAAAGCCCGTCGGTACTGCACAGCCCGATCTGTATCACGTCCACCCCGGCCTCAATTAAGCCCTGCGAGAACGCGGCAACCAATTCCTCGCCGCTGCCGCGCATATCATTGCCGATAACTACTTTCGGACGGCTGTAAGCGGGCAGATTATGCGTGCCCGAATCCCCAGCCGCACCCCCACCACCAGCCAAACCGGCGGCCACATCAGCCACCTCAAGCGCCAGCATGTGCTCGGGGAGAACCACCACCCGCGCGAACGCCGCCCCAATCGCATACGCCACCTTGGGGGTCAACTCAGTGCCCACCAGCCCCCGAACGTCATAAGCCTTAATTATCTTGGTCAAATCCATGCTCACAAGGACACGTTAATACCAATCTCGGCCAAATTCGTGAGAACCTGTACCTCAACATGAAAATGGAGCCAAATCAACCTTCCGTGTATCGCTTACAGAACACTGTGCAGCGATATGATTGGGGTTCACGCACCGCCATCCCGCTGCTGCTCGGGGTGGTGCCGGACGGGGAGCCCGCCGCCGAGCTGTGGCTGGGGGCGCACCCGAGCGCGCCCTCTTTGATTCCCGAATCCAGTCTGGTTTTGAGTGACCTAATCCGGGCTCAACCTGCGAATATGCTAGGTGCAAGGGTGGCCAACAAGTACGGCCCAGAGCTGCCGTACCTGGCGAAAATTCTGGCCGCCGACCGCGCTTTGTCCTTGCAAGTACACCCGAAACCGCACTTGGCACGGGCGGGCTACAACCGCGAGAACCGCACCGGGGTACCACATGACGCTCGACATCGGTCATTTCACGACCCTCGGCACAAACCTGAGATGATCGTGGCGCTGACCGAGTTCGAGGCGATGGCCGGCCTGCGCGCGCCTCGGGTGGCGTTGCGCGCGTTGGACGGCTTCGAGTCGCCGATTTTTGAGCGGATGCGCGCCAATTTGCAGGCCGACCGGCTGACGGGAACGGTGCGGGAGTCCGTGACCGACCTGTTGGCGATGCGCGAGCACACCGACCGGCCCGACTGGGTGGCACGGGCCATCGCCGAGGTGGAGGCGCGCGTGGCCAGCGGCGGCGGGGACCAGACCGACAAGGTGGTGCTGCTGTTGGCCGAGCAGCACAGTGAAGACATCGGGATTTTTTCACCCTACCTACTTAACCGCGTGACATTGCAGCCCGGCGAGAGCCTGTTCTTGGCCGCCGGGGAGGTACACGCCTACATACACGGGGTCGGCGTGGAGATCATGGCAAACAGCGACAATGTTCTGCGGGCCGGATTGACTTCCAAGCACGTGGACACCTCCGCGCTGCTTGAGTGCATGTCATTCGAGGCCAAACCCATTGCGCGCCCTGCTCATTCCCAGTTTGGCACCAAATCGCGGGCCGACCAATACCGAGCACCAGTTTCTGAGTTCGCGCTCACGCTGTTCGACATTGTGCCTGCCGAGCCCCTGGACCTGCCGCACGACGGCCCCCGGATTGTGCAGATTCTTGAGGGCGATTTGACCCTGACGCACGATTTTGGCACCACTAGGCTGTTGCAGGGCGAAAGCGCTTTTGTGCCCCACCATTTGGGCGCCGTTCAGATCAGCGGCGACGGCCGCGCGTTCAGTGCCTGGGTTCCGTGACATGACCTCAGAAATCCGTGACATGGCCCTAGAAATTATTCCGCTGCGACGCCGCGACCGGCGTGGGCACGGGATTCGGGGGCCACTTATGCCCACGCGTTTGCCTGGGCATCGCAGCCGCCGCGCGCAGTTCGACGAACTTGTCACCACCGTGGTACGACACCTGGAGGTCGCTTGGGGTTCCGAACTCGCCGGAACCGAGTTCGCCGTCGAAGAGGTGCCGATCACCGCGCCGCGCGCCACCGAGGTGCCCCTCGGTCGGCTCTACCCTGCCGAGGACGGCCAGGCCACCCGGATCATCGTCTATCGGCGCCCCATCATGCTGCGGGCCATTGACGAGGACGACCTCAAGGACCTCGTGTTCATGGTGGTGGTGGAGCAGGTGGCGCACCTCTTGGACATTGACCCCGAAGAGGTGGACCCAACCTACACCGACGGTTATTCGTTCTGATTTCTACTTAGTCACGATAACTCGGTTCACGGCCACTGCGCCGGAGTTTGCCACAGCGGGCGTGGGCACGAGCAGCGCGGTCAGGGCGTTGTTGTTCGGGTCGCGCAGGACGAGCGACCAGGTAATGGCGGTGTCCGATCCCGCTGGGGCCTCCACTGTGATTA
>JAITCS010000055.1 GCA_031282935.1 Cellulomonadaceae bacterium | reverse complement strand
GGGATGCCCAACTCCGCAACGCGCTCTTTGGCCTGCGCCAAAATCTGCCGCGCGTTCGCCTCAACCGACGGCTCAGCCGCGTTGGGGTCAACGCCACCGCCGGACTCCCCCAACCATTGCGGCGGCGAGTAACAATAGACAATGTGCAGGCTCCACCCGAGGCGCTGCGCGAAAGCAGCCGCCCAGTCCAGCGTGTACATACTAGTTGGGGAGCCGTCCACTCCAACCAGCACTGATTCCGGGCGTGTCATAAGGCTATGCTAGGCCATTTCCCGCCCTGGCACGCTTACCAGGCGCGAGTGTCACAATTATCGGCCCCTTTAGGTGGTGGTTTCGGTGGACGACGCAGCCCGAGAGGAGAGGCCGCGCGCGGACTCTACCGAGGCAGGAGGGAATAGGGAGCAGAGCGACCGACACAGGCTCAACCAACGAAACCAACACACTAACCTATTAGGCTAACCAACGCGAACGAAAACCGGATTCCGCTGCCAGATGTTTCGGAACTGCACCGAACGGCCGGGGCGAGGGGCGTCAATCTGGGTGCCGTTGCCAGCGTAAATCGCCACGTGGCCAGGGCTCCAGATCAAGTCGCCGGGCCGCGCTTCCGAGGCCGAAACGATGGTGCCAGCGTTCTTCTGAGCGCGCGAGGTGCGAGGCAAATCAACGCCCAGGGCGCCGAACACATACTGCGTGAAGCCGGAGCAGTCGAAGCCGGCCTGCGAGCTGCCGCCAGCGCGGTAGGGGATGCCAACCAGCGTGGCCGCTTTCTCAAGAACCTCGTTGCCGGCCACGGTTGCGGGCGGGGCGGTGTTCTGGGCGGGCGGCGGGGTGATCGCGGCTGGCGGGGTCGTTTCGACCGGCGGCGCGATTGGCGTCACCGGGGTGACGGGAGCGACAGGCGCCACGGGAGCGATAGGGGCAACCGGCGTCACGGGAGCAACCGGCTCGGGCACGACCTCCGGTTCCGGCGCCGGAATGGCGATCACCGGCGGGGTGATCACGGGCAAAGTCAGGTCAGGAAACTCTGGGAAAAACTCATCCGTGGGAGCGCCAAACCCGTCCTCGTCAGCGCCGGTCAAACCGGGCAGTGGCACAGGCGCGTCAAACCCGAGGTCGGCACCGCCCTCCCAACCGCCGTCGAGGTCAAGGTCGAAAGCAGCCAGTTCGGTGCGAGCACCAGTGCGCGAAGCGCGGTCGCTGCGGTCAAGGGCCAAGGTCATGGGCGCGATTCCGATGGCGCCTTCGGCCTCGATACCGCCGACACCGCCAACGCCAGGGGCCGGGGTCGCGGCCACGGCGGCCACCCCAGTGGACAGCAGCGCCTCGACCTCAACGTCGGAATCAGCCGCCACGGTGACGACGGGGGCGATGAGAGCGGGGTCAACGGCGGCGGTGAACGCGTCCACACGGGTGCGCAGCGCGGACAGATCAAAGGTGCCCGTGTTCGCGTCAGAGTTCAGTGCGTCAGGGTTCAGGGTCGCGGTGGCAGGGCCAAACGCGGAGATAAGGATGCCGCCGGTAGTCGCCAAAACGGCGGTACGGCGTTGCATGGATTCGGAAACCACCACTTGCGCGATTTCGGTCAGCGGCGCGGTTACCTTGCGGGGGGCGAGATGACGACCATGTTTTTGGCCAGCAATTACGCTCACGAGTAGTACCTCTCTGCCACCTGCGAAGTTAGCTGTCGGATTCAGAGGTCGCCCCCTGGCTTGCCGCGCCTTGTAAGGCCCGTGCTCGCTTCACCCCAGGATTCCGTACCGCGCGGCTCGCTTTGGCTTGGGGGCCGCCTTTTGGCAAACGTCCCCGCGAGATCGCTTTGCAGAATCCGAACCACGACTCGCTTTCGCGCTCGCGGAACGTTGGTTCCTCCGCCTCTGCCCTGAGTTTGGCTTCTTGCGCAAGCAGGGGCAGAGTTCAATGGCCGCTTGCGGCACCCGACCGTTTAGTTGAGTGCGCATACAAAAATACCCGATTTGTGATGTGCGACAAAGCCCCTCGGCGTCGTTTTGCGCCAAAGTTTGGCGCATATTGCACCACTCAACTTGGAGGATTCGCTGAGATTTTCGGCTGAGATTTGGAGGTATCCTCTTTCTACCAGCACGTTTGCGTAGGGTGGCCAATGCTTCACGGCAGACCTTACCGGCGGTACTCACTTGCCCGGTAAGCGCGTTTTAGGCATTATTAGGCGACGATGGGTACGGGTATCAGCGCCAGCCTGTGGCCTAAGCGGCTCCGCCTCCCGTGCCTCCTTCTGGCAGGAGCCTTCCCTTGGAGTTGCCGTTTTTAGGCCGCTGCCCGCGCCCTTTTCAATGCCAAGGCGCGCGGTGCTACCGCGCAGTGTTAGTTCGCGCTAAAGGCTGCGCTAGTTCATTCAGTGCCATGGTAGTTAGCGTCGCGCCAGGTTTGCTAATGCCACCCCCTTGGCAATGCCACGAATCGCGAAGGCACCGCACTAGGCTCTGGCCTATGGCAATCGTTATTCCCGAAAACCTCCGCCCCGCTGACGGCCGTTTCGGTTCTGGCCCCTCCAAAATCCGGCCTGAGCAGGTCGAAGCTGTGGCTGCGGCGGCTTTCACCCCGCTGGGCACCTCCCACCGCCAAGCGCCGGTGAAGCAGTTAGTGTCGCGGATTCGCGGCGGGTTGCGGGAGTTATTCGCCCTGCCCGATGGTTACGAGGTGGTGCTCGGCAACGGCGGTGCCACCGCGTTTTGGGAGGTGGCTTGCGCAAGTTTGGTGGCGCAGCGCGCCCAGGCGGCCGTGTTCGGCGAGTTTGGCGGCAAGTTTGCTGCGGCGGTTGCCAAGGCGCCGTTCTTGGACGAGCCAACTGTGGTCAGCGCCCCGCCCGGGTCGGTCGCTTTCTTGGACGGTGCCTTGAGAGCGGCAGACGGAGCAGAGTTTGACGTGTTCGCGACCGTGCAAAACGAAACCTCCACCGGGGCTGCCGTGCCAATATCCCGTGTTTCCCCGGCAGGCTCCCTGATGCTGGTGGACGCGACCTCGGCTGCGGGTGGGTTGCCCATAGATATTAGCCAAACCGATGTGTATTATTTTTCGCCCCAAAAAGCTTTCGCCTCCGATGGCGGGTTGTGGATCGCCATCGCCTCCCCCGCCGCTATCGAGCGGGCCGCTACCATTGAGGGCGGTAACCAAAAGAACAGGTGGGTTCCTGAATTTTTGAGCCTCACTACGGCGTTGGAGAACTCAGTCCAAGACCAAACCCTAAACACCCCCGCCGTGGCTACTTTGATAATGTTCGCCGAACAGGTGGAATGGATGCTGGCCAACGGCGGCCTTGATTGGGCGGTGGGCCGCAGCGCCGCCTCCGCCAAGATCCTTTACGACTGGGCCGACTCCAGCCCTTACGCCGCGCCCTTCGTCAGCGACCCCGCACACCGTTCTGCGGTGGTGGGCACCATTGACTTGGCCGACGAAATTGACGCCAGCAGAGTTGTCAAAGAATTGCGCCACAACGGAATCTTTGACGTTTTCCCGTACCGGAAACTGGGCCGAAACCAGTTGCGTGTCGCCATGTTCCCGGCCATTGACCCCACCGATGTCGCCGCCCTAACCGAATCCATAGCCTACACCATAGAAAACCTCTAGCCAGCGGGAGTGTTACGCGTGGCGCAGCAGCAGTTCCCGCAGTGCGAACCGTCCGCTGTATCTGTGGTTTGTCCACAACACTGCGGCTGTGCAGGCCGCCGCCACGCCAACCGAGCCGATCACCAGCGACATGCGCGGCTCGTAGTGCTCCCCGATCCAGCCCAGCAGCATCGCGCCGATGGGGGTGACGCCCTGGAAAAACATCATGTAGAGCGCCATCACGCGCCCGCGCAACTCCGGTGGGGTGCCGATCTGCAGCGTTGCGTTCGCGGCTGTCATCATCGTCAAAGACGTGAACCCCAGCGGGATGGTTGCGATTATGTAGGTGATGTAGTTGGGCATGATCGCGGCGAAAGCGAGCGCGGCTGCCAACCCCAACCCGGCCTGAATAACCGTGAGCACCCTGGGGTGTTCTCGGCGCGCCGCCAACAAAGCTCCCGCCAACGAGCCGATCCCCATCACCGACCCCACAATGCCGAACTCGGCCGCGCCTTTGCCGAACTCCACCCGCGCCATCAAAGCGTTAACAATCTGGAAATTGAAAGCGAAAAGCGAAACCAAACTCATCAACACCATGATTAGCAGAGCGTCAGGGCGGTGCTTTAGGTAAGTGAAAGCCTGCCGTAATTGTCGGGTCGTTTTCACATTGCGATCCATTACGGGTTGCGGCACCAACTTGCTCACACTCATAAACGCCAAAGCCGCGACAGTGGCCGCAAAAGAAGCGCCATTTATCAAGAATACGATTCCGGGGCCCACCAAAGCTATCAACAAACCCGAAATGCCGGGGCCTATCATCCTGGCCGCATTGAAAGACGCGGAATTAAGGCCGACAGCGTTAGGCAGCAGGTCAGCCCCAACAAGATTGCCCACAAAAGCCTGACGCACGGGGGTGTCAATGGCGGTAACCATGCCGAGTAAGCCCGCCAAAACGTAGACGTGCCACAATGCCACCACCCCGGAGAGCGTCATTACCCCCAGAATTAGGGCCAGTAACCCTGAGGCGCTTTGCGTGGCCATCAGTAATCGTCTGCGAGGTAATCTGTCGGCGAGAATTCCGGCGTATGGGGATAACAGAATGAAAGGTAAAAACTGTAAGGCGGTGACTATTCCCATCGCCGCGCCGGAGTTGTTAGTGAGCATTGTTAGCACTAACCAGTCCTGCCCAATGCGCTGCATCCAAGTGCCCACATTTGCGACCAGCGCCGCCCCGAACCAAAGCCGGTAGTTCGGCACTCGGAGCGAAGCGAATGTGGAACTCATAGGGTTTCAGGTTACGCCCAATTTGCGCATTTCGCCTGGCGCGCCGCCTGCGCGTCTGTGTGAGCCTAGCGACAGTGTGTGTGCTGGCGATAGGATGGGCGCATGGATCGCATGGATTCGGTGTGGCACGCGGTCACTGTTCGGGTTTTGGCGGCGGCTGAAGAGCCCGTTTCCGCGCTCCTGGCTGAGTTGGGGGCCGTCGGGATCGCCGTCAATTACGAGGTCGCGGATGCTGGTTTTTCCAATTCCGGTCTATTTGATTCGGATCCAGCGGCTCCGCGCCAAAATACGCTGGGATTCATTGAAATTACGGGTTATTTCTCGCCAGAGTTGCCACTTGAAGAAATTTCTACCTCCGTTTCTAGCGAGCTCAGCAAACTCGGCGAATTCGTTGACTTAACAGGCGTTGCTGTTTCAACTAATTATATTGCACAAAGCGATTGGTCCGATAATTGGAAGCAATACTATCGTCCCGCCCGGATTTCTCGATTCCTAACAATCATCCCAAGTTGGACCTATGATTACCCGCCCACCCCTGGGGAACTCGTGATTCGGCTCGACCCCGGAATGTCGTTCGGCACCGGAACCCATCCCACCACGGTCTTGGCTCTACATGCCCTTGAGCAGGTGCTTCGCGGCGGGGAAACAGTCATTGACGTGGGCACGGGATCGGGGGTGCTCGCCATCGCAGCCGTGCTTTTGGGGGCTGCTGCGGTGTTGGCAATAGATTCGGATCCCGAGGCCACGCAGGCCGCCACGCAAAACATCTCCAGCAATGGGCTCATCGGAAGTATTATGGTGCAACCAGGGAGCCTCTTGGCCGGGATAACCGCAAAAACGGACGTCATAATCGCAAATATATTGGCCGACGTTTTGGTGCAACTAATAGGTGACGCCGCTAACTTACTAAATCCTGGCGGTTACCTGATCCTGAGCGGCATCTATCACGACAAAATAGCACTGATAACCGCCGAAGTGGAACGCTGCGGCCTAACAGTACAAACCAAAACATCCCAAAACGAATGGCACTCCCTAATAGCCACAACCCCCTCACAGCACCTGCACTAACCGCGCAAGCAATTCGTCACCCACTTCGACCTGCAATATTGGAATGATCACGTCAATTATGGGTTCCTTGTGCCAGCGATTTCCGTTTGATTCCGTCCGGGGCGAGTTCCGCAAGCAGCTTCCCCATCCTATTCGTATTTTCTGCTTTCGATATGGGGTATCACCACGTTTTCTTGCAGTTCAACTAAGTTACATTTTTCTAGGCTAGCTATTATTTGATTGAAATAGCGTTCAAATAACGCAATTAGTTGAGCAGTTTTAAGGTTTGGTGTAGTATTGTGTAGCAGTTGCTTTGGCCATCCACCTTGA
>JAITCS010000222.1 GCA_031282935.1 Cellulomonadaceae bacterium | reverse complement strand
GCCAACGCGGGGGCGAACGTCTTTGTGGCCGGGAGTGCCGTCTTTGGCGCCAAGAACCCAGCGGCTGAAGTGGTCGCGCTCCGAAATCTTGCCTCGGGCCTCGCCGCTCCAAAGTCTGCGCTCGCCCGCTAATGGTCACCACCGCAGCAGCTCTCGAAAGAGCCATACACCTGGCGAAAAAGGCGACTGATACCGGCCCTAACCCGAGAGTTGGTGCCGTTCTGTTGCGCGATGGCCAGATCATTGGTGAGGGCTGGCACCGAGGCGCAGGCACCCCGCACGCTGAGTGGGTCGCGATCGAAGATGCCAAGGCAAGAGGTAATTCACCGAAGGGCGCCACTTTGGTGGTCACGCTGGAACCGTGTAAGCACGACGGGCGCACGCCACCTTGCACTGACCTGATAATCGCCTCCGGAATACATGAAGTGGTCTATGCATGTACGGACTCTGGGCAGCAGTCCAGCGGGGGCGCCGAAATCCTCAAAGCAAACGGCGTCAAAGTTGAACACTTTCCTAGCGCTGAAGCCGCTGAGCTTATCCGAATTTGGAACGCCGCAATAACAAACGGTCGGCCCTATGTCACGGTCAAAATCGCTGCCTCCCTGGACGGTCGTGTCGCGGCAGCTGATGGAACCTCCCAATGGATCACTGGCCCAGAATCGCGCGATCACGCCCATCTGGTTCGCTCCCAGGTCGGCGCCATTGCCGTAACCACCGGAACTGTTTTCGCTGACGATCCTGCCTTGACCGCCCGAACCTCGAACGGAAATCTAGCCGCCACTCAGCCGTTTCGTGTCATAGTCGGTCGCCGCCCGATACCGGAAACCGCAAAAATCTGGCAATCTGGCACCGCAGCCCAAGGCCTTGCAGTGCAATTCCAAACCCACAACATCGAAAAAGTGCTCGCCGAACTCGAAAAGCGCGAGGTGCGACACGTGCTGATCGAGGGCGGCCCCGCCCTAATCACAGCGTGTTTCAAGGCCAATGTTGTGGATGAGATTCATGCTTACCTGGCGCCTGTCGTAATAGGGAACGGCCCCACTGCGGTCAGCGATTACGGCGCAAGGACATTGAGCGCCGCGCAACGATTTACCACGCAAAAAGTTGTGCAATTAGGCCAAGATGTACTGCTAATCGCGCGAAAAGGGGCTGCTGATTTTGGCGCCGCCTCACAGTCATTGTAGGCTTGAAAGTTGAATAGGTTAGCGTAGGAGTAGGATGTTCACTGGTATTGTCGAGGAAATCGGCACCATCCATTCGATTGTGCCAAGCCAGGTGCATGAAAATGGCGAATATGATGTGCGATTGGTTGTCCGAACTAAGAAAATCGCCGAGCCACCCATTGGCTCTTCGATTGCGGTTGATGGTGTTTGCTTAACGGTCACCGGTTATTCCACCGATATTAGCGACCAAGCTGGGGCGTTGTATGCCGAAACTGCGTGGCTACTCGCGTTCGATGTTATGCCCCAAACTTTGCGGCTCACCGATCTTGGCAAACTCCATCCCGGTGACAGCGTGAACTTGGAGCGGGCTATGGCGGCTAACGCCAGGTTTGATGGCCATGTGGTGCAAGGTCATGTGGATGGCACTGCAACCTTGCTGTCCCGGCAGCCAGGCCCACGCTGGGATTGGCTCCGCTTCGAGGTCGCACCGGAACTGATGCCTTATTTGGCGCCCCAAGGCTCCGTAACAGTTTCCGGAGTCTCGCTAACCGTGGCCGAATTAGGCGCGAATTATTTTGCAGTGGCTCTTATTCCCACCACACTCTCTGACACTACTTTAGGGGAATTAAAAGTAGGCGCTCAAGTGAACATAGAGGTTGACGCCTTAGCAAAATACGCGGCGCAGTTACGGGATAACACTGGCAATATCAATTTTGTGGACGCGACAAACCAGCCTTGGCGCTCTGCCGTGCTGCCGCAAAGCACCGGAGCTGGCGCAATCACAAAAATCGCTGAGGCCGAATTACCCACCGCTTGGGGAAAGTTCCAAATCACTGATTTCCGCGACGAAAACGGCATAGACCATTTGGCTCTAGTTTCTACCCAGCCTGTGGCAGAGGGTCAAATTCCGCTCGTCAGGGTACACTCCGAGTGCCTCACGGGGGATGCTTTCGGCTCGCTGCGCTGCGATTGCGGGCCGCAACTTCATGCCGCGATGGCCACTGTGGCACAGCAGGGCGGCGCGGTAATCTATTTGCGGGGTCACGAAGGGCGGGGGATCGGACTCGCCGCGAAAATCGCCGCCTACGCGTTGCAAGATGGCGGAAGTGATACGGTTGAGGCAAACCGGGAGCTTGGGGTGCCGGTGGACGCCCGCTCCTACCGAGCAGCGGCGTCGATCCTAAGCGCACTGAACATGCCTCAAGTTCGTTTGCTCACCAACAACCCAGCCAAACAAGACGGCCTGGAGGAATCGGGAATTACGGTCACAGAACGAGTTCCGATTGAGGTCGGATTCGGGCCGGAGAATAGAGCTTACCTGGAAACCAAACGCGATTCGCTTGGTCACATTCTGCATTTCGACAACGAGGGGAGGCAATAATGGCAAGAACCGGCGCCCCGGCGGTCACGCAACCCAGCGCGCAGCTAAAAGAAGCCGCGAGCCGCCTCAAGATAGCCATTGTGGCCGCTTCTTGGCATACCGAAATCATGGACGCCCTTATTTCGGGGGCAAAACGGGCATTAGCGGATTCAGGTGTTACTGAGGTGGCTCTCATCAGGGTGCCGGGCACGTTTGAGTTGCCAGTCGCGGCAAGTGTGCTTGCGAAAGATTCAGGAAGCGATTGCCAGAAACCTGATGCCATCGTGGCGCTGGGCGTCGTAATTCGTGGTGGCACCCCGCACTTCGAGTACGTTTGTGAGGCAGCGACAATGGGGCTGACTCAAGTGTCGGTGGAATCAGGAATCCCAGTAGGTTTTGGGGTGCTGACCTGCGATGATGAGGCTCAGGCCCTGGAGCGTTCCGGTCTGCCAGGCGCCAGCGAGGATAAAGGCTACGAGGCCGCTCAGGCAGCGGTGACGATGGCGTTGACGCTCGGTGAGCTCAAGTATGCAGCGACATTCGAGCCTCGCTCACTTCAACAAGGGTAAATGTGGCAATGACACTCGGTGAGAAAGGGGAAGTTCTATGAAAACATTTGAGGCGCTATTTGAGGAACTGTCCAATAAAGCGGAACACCGGCCAGTTAATTCCGGCACGGTTAAGGAACTTGACCAAGGCATCCATTTTATCGGAAAGAAGATAATTGAGGAAGCTGGCGAGGTTTGGATCGCTGCTGAATATGAAGGCAGCGCTCGAACTGCCGAGGAAATATCACAATTATTGTACCATTTGCAAGTTATGATGATCGCTAAAGGGATATCTTTAGGCGATGTCTATGCGCATCTATAATAAGGTTTATTATGCTTAGAGTTGCAGTGCCCAATAAAGGGTCGTTAGCGGAATCGGCTGCCGAAATGTTGCGCCAAAGCGGCTACCGGCAAAGGCGGGACGGCCGCGAATTGGTTTTGGTTGACCACGATAACCTTGTCGAATTCTTTTACCTGCGACCGCGCGATGTGGCAACTTATGTGGGCGCGGGCACGGTAGATGTCGGGATCACCGGCCGTGATTTGTTGCTCGATTCGGAATCTGAGGCTGTAGAGCATTTGCCGTTAGGGTTTGCGAAATCCAATTTCAGGTTCGCCGCACCCATCGGGGAAATGACCAAAATCGAGGATCTCGCAGGCAAGCGAGTTGCGACCTCATATCCCCGCTTGGTTAAGCAGTATTTGCAGGAACACAACATTGTGCCGAAAGCGATCGTGCAACTTGACGGCGCAGTGGAATCCTCAGTCAAACTCGGGGTAGCGGACGCCATAGCAGATGTCGTTGAAACAGGAACCACATTGCGGGCTGCTGGCCTTGAGACTTTCGGCGCCCCTATCATTCAATCCGAAGCTGTATTGATCACCGCGCCCCACGCCGACTTGTCAAACGGGATATCCAAATTAGCCAGGCGCCTAATCGGGGTTATTACTGCGCGGGAATGGGTGCTGATGGACTATTTAGTGTCCAGCGACGCACTTGAAGCCGCCGTCGCAATCACCCCGGGTTTGGAATCTCCCACGATTTCACCGCTGCACGATCCGGGCTGGGTCGCGGTGCGGGTGATGGCCCGCATCGCCACTATGAACCACACGATGGATGAACTCCACGAGGTTGGGGCGCGCGGAATCGTGGCAACCGCCATTCAGGCTGCTCGGTTCTAGCGCAACCGGCGAGAGCAATGCACCTGGGAAAGTGCAATGCACCCGGAAAGGGGCACCGCACCCGGAAAAGAGCAACGCATCTGAGACCTGGCGCGACCAACTTGTATCACCACTTTGGGCGTTTGCGTTCCTTATCGCGGTGTGGCCCGAAGTCCTTATCCCGTTGCTTGGGTCCGAAATCCTTGTCGCGTTTCCCAAAGCCGGATTCGCGGCGCGGCCCTTTATCCTCAGTTATCTTGAGTTGACGCCCTGCCACCGTAGCGCGGGAGAGTTTAGAAAGCTCATCTCGGAATAGGGGAGCGTTTATCGAAACAAGAGAGAACGACGGATAAATGTCTATTTTTCCGATATCCCCACCGCGCAAATTCGATTCACCTGTTAACGCCCCAACAATCGCTGCCGGAGTCACCCCATCTCGGTGTCCGACACTTACCCGATAAGTGTTTCCACCACCCGCACCATATTTAGAACGCGGTTTCTCTTTCCGCTCGCCAAGGCGTTCTGTTGCTTTCCGTTTCGCATCCTTCGCTTCGTTCGAGGTTCGTTTCTTTTCCGCAACCTCAGATTCGTAAGCTTCAAGTTCGGCCCTAAACTTGGGGCCATCATCTCCAACGGCTAAAGCGAGCAAAATGGCAGCTAATTCTACCGCCTTTTCCGGGTCAACAATATTGTAGTCCGAATGTGTCAACAACTGTTCGCGCACCAATTCGGCGTAACGCTCTAGGCGCCCAGCTTTTCGGCGCGTAGCCACCTGCATCAGCACTTCACGAGCTTTATATTCGGATACATCTTTCGGTGAAGGAATGGCCATTTCAGCAATAGTGGCTTTGATAGTTTGCTCAATATGCTTGAGTTTTGACCGCTCCCCAGGCGAAACAAAGGATATCGCCCGCCCAGCTCGCCCAGCGCGGCCAGTTCGCCCAATGCGGTGGACATAACTTTCCGGCTCCCGAGGAATATCGAAATTGACCACTAAACCAACGCGTTCCACATCCAAACCGCGCGCAGCCACATCGGTGGCTACCAAAACATCCAAAGAACCGTCACGCAAACGCTCGACAATCTTTTCGCGTTCCTTTTGCGCCACATCGCCCGATATTGTGGCCGCAGAAATACCGCGCGCCACCAAATCAACCCCAACTTCCTCAGCAGCGGAACGGGTGCGGCAAAAGACGATGGTCGCCTCAGCATCTGAGGTTTGCAATACCCGCACTAAGGCCCCAACCTTATGCTTAAAGGGCACTATCGCATAACTTTGCGAAACTGAATCAACCGTGGAAGCCTGCGGGGTGACACTAATCCGCATTGGGTTCACCATATGGGAATCCGCAACCGCCCTAATTGCAGGTGGCATGGTGGCAGAAAATAGTGCAGTTTGTTTCGGTCCAGCAATTCCGGTAAATATCTTTTCGACATCTTCCGCAAAGCCCATGCGCAACATTTCATCGGCCTCGTCAAGCACCACAAACTTGACTTGGCCTAAGTTGAGATTGCCGCGATCCATATGATCCATAACGCGCCCAGGCGTGCCCACCACAACATCTACGCCTTCAGCTAACGCATATTGTTGCGGCATGTAAGGAGCCCCGCCATAAACGGGCAGAATCTTTACCGGCAATTTAGTTGCAAATGATTGGATTGCATCGGCAACTTGAATTGCCAATTCCCGCGTCGGCGTCAAAATTAGGGCCTGAACAGGCTTTCCCGACTTATTGCCCCGCCGCCTCGACCCCTCCGGCACCTCATCATGCTCGGCGCCTCCGAATGAAATATCCAGGCTCGCCAAAAGTGGCAACCCAAACGCCAGGGTTTTCCCAGTACCCGTCTGCGCCACACCAACCAAATCACGCCCGTTCAGCAGCACAGGAATCGCTTGGGCCTGAATTGGGGTGGGAGTGCTGAAACCCAGATCGGCCACCGCCGCCGCGAGTTCGGCGGGGAGGTCAATTTGAGCAAAGGACGGGTTCGAGCCGGATTCGGCGCCCTCGTGGCGGCTATTCGGCCCGGAGTTTTCTAGCATAATTGCCAGTATCTCAGGAAAACATGACGCACCGCCTCCCCAATGGGGAAAAAGTCATACGCATAGCCCTAAAATGTCGGGTATGACGAGCACAGTGCGCCCCCAGACGCCAAGCCCGCCCTTTGCCACGCGCCGACCGGACGCCTCAATGTTCCTCATTACCGACCTCGAGGCCCGGCCCCTCGACCCAGGTTATGCCCAAGCGGCCGTTACAAAGGCGGCGAATCCGGGTGCTCGCAGGCGCCCGTGGATGAATACCGCGATAATTTGTACCGCCGTGGCAGTTGGGTTCGGGGCGGCGATGTCCACCAACGCGCTGCGTATTCCGTTGCCGGACGCCAGGGAGGCCCGCCTGGTCTTGGAGCAACAGATCAGAACCCGCAACGAGGCTGTGACGCAGGCCTCCGAGCGGATTGACGCGCTGACGGCAGAGATTTCCGCGTTACAAACAGAGGTAGCGGATCCCTCGGACGATCTTTCTGCGGCGACGATTTTGTTCGATGGCTTGGGCAATGGCACTGTCGCGGTGACCGGCCCTGGCTTGGTAATTACCCTCACGGATGGTGGAAGTGGTGGCCTCGGGGAGCAAACTGTGGCGTCATTGGTGCGGGATTCCGACATTCAACAGGCGGTGCAGGCGCTTTGGGCGGCGGGGGCGGAGGCAATCGCCGTGGGGGATCAGCGCCTCACGATGACCACGGCCATCAGGAATGCGGGGGCAGCGGTTTTGGTTGACCTGACGCCCGTTCCCGGCCCTACTTTTGTGATTACCGCGATTGGCGATCCGGCTCAGCTTGAGGCGGGTTGGGTGGCGTCGCCAGCAGCGCGGTATTTTAGGCTGCTGAGCAGCGAGTTCGGCATTAATTCCACGGTGGCCGCCTGGGATATTCTGGCTGTTCCGGCGCGTTCACAAAACCTGCTGCATTTCGCCACGCCGATGGATCGGGAAATACCGCAATAGAACAGTTGTTTGGCTATGATTCGCTTAGTTGATAGGTGCCATGCTTTGAAGGTGGGTTCGGATGATATGGGTGATAGGCGAGGGCTGATATGATTGCGCTAATTGGGTTGCTAATTGGAATTGTTGCCGGGCTGATTTTGCAGCCCGCAGTTCCAGTGTTTTTGCAACCGTATTTACCGATTGCGGTGGTGGCCGCCCTTGACGCTCTCTTTGGCGCTTTTCGCGCTCGCCTGGACGGTATTTTCGATGATCGAGTTTTCTTGGTGTCCATATTGTCCAACATGGTGATCGCGGCTTTCCTGGTGTTTCTGGGAGACCAGTTGGGCGTAGGTTCGCAGTTGGCCACGGCTGTTATCGTTGTGCTCGGAATTCGGATTTTCACGAACGCGGCCGCTATCCGCAGGCACTTGTTTAAGGCGTGATGCTGATGAGCGAGTTGACAGACGGCCGCGTTTCAAGGCGCTCAGTCCGCGAGACTACTGGCCGCACGCCGTCGTATCAGGGCGGTTCGATGGGTGCCTATGCCGGGGAGTTACCATACCCGACGGATGGGTTGCCCGAGGGTGAGCCGGGGTTTGGCGGCCAGCACGCAACAGGCCAGCACGCATCAGAAGGGCAGGTGGTGAAGGCGCGAAGCTCCGGGTGGCTGATAGCGGCCTTGTGCGCCCTTCTGGGCTTCGCGCTGGTGCTTCAAGTTCGCCAGACCACCACGGATCAGCTTTCCACTTTGCGGCAGGATGATTTAGTGCGTCTGCTTGAGGGGGTTTCAACTCGTTCCAGTCAGCTTGAGGCCGAAGTGGATCGGCTTGAGGCCATCCGGGCGGATCTACTGAGCGGGGCCGATTCGGCGCAAGTGGCGCGCGACATCGCCCGGCAGCGTGCCGCCACTGAAGGTATCTTGTCGGGTCGTCTGCCCGCTCAAGGGCCAGGAATCCGCATCGGCGTAACTGACCCCGCGCGCACGCTCACGTCCTCCGACCTAGTCAACCTGCTTGAGGAACTGCGCAACGCCGGAGCCGAGGCGGTGCAGGTTGCCAGCTACCGGATTGTTGCTTCGACCGCCTTTGCGGATGGTGCCGGCGAGATATTTCTTGATGGCAACGTGTTGCCAAGGTCAATGGTGTGGACGGTGATAGGTGACCCCGCCACGCTTGAACGCGCCCTTGAGATACCCGGGGGTGCCCTGCCACGCATCAGAACCGCCGGAGCAAATGTCGAGGTA
>JAITCS010000201.1 GCA_031282935.1 Cellulomonadaceae bacterium | reverse complement strand
CCGAGGGTTTCTTTGCCCATATTGCCCCCGACGGTTCCAACCCGACTGACCGAGCATTAGCCGCCGGATGGGATCGCGGGGTTGGTGAGAACATCGCATGGTCCAGTTACCGCAGCGATGTGGCAGCCGTTTTGGTTGATGCTTGGATGAACAGCCCCGGCCACCGCGCCAATATCCTCGGCACGCAATACCAATTCTCCGGGTTGGGAATATTCATCGCCGACAACGGCAACGTATTCGCAGTCCAAACTTTCAGCGACTAACGCCAACCTCGCCCTTGGCCCACTGCGGGCTATTCGGGACTAGTTACAGGCCATAAACCTCGCTGCGGTGACCGGCGCGAACAGCCAGAATTACCATCTTGGTATCTTGGAGTTCACAAAGCACTCGATAATCACCGAATGTCTGCCAGCAGTTGCTCACGCTCGGCGTTTGACATCTCCGGGTCAATGCCAAGCTCTGCGCACAGTTGGGTAAGTGGACGCGATTTCCTGCCGCCAGCAACATATTCACGGTAGCTCTCATCAGCTAGATAGGCATCTTCAATATCATCAAGCTGGTGTTCTAGGGCCTGCCCTATGCGCACTTCAACGAGGTCGCCCGCAGCGATATGGTCAGCGATAACCTGCTCCCAGCCAGTGGAATCCTTAGTGAGCAGCAGCATATCCATAGCAACAATACTAGCGGCTTACCATGATTATAGCCACCGTACCGGATCCAAACTTGTGGCTGCGACTGTGTGCGGCGGATTATCGCCGTACTATTGAATTTGCACCGGGAGGGCGGTTGGTTATTCGGAGAATAATCAACCAGTGGCTCCGACCGGTGTCGATCCGGTGACCTCACGATTTTCAGTCGTGCGCTCTACCAACTGAGCTACAGAGCCTTGCAACGAATAACCCCCACCTAATGGTGAGGGGTCGTTACAACGCATGCTACCTTAGCAGCCATGCGCGACCCCGACGAGACTTGAACTCGCGACCTCCGCCGTGACAGGGCGGCGCGCTAACCAACTGCGCTACGGGGCCTCCGGTCGGGCGCTAAGCACCTCGGCCAAAAAATACTCTATCGCATTGCGCGGCGAACTGCCACCCGAACACAGGCGGCGCGCCGAAAAACTTTCTGCGATGCTGGTCACACCTACTTTCGGAGCCGACTTCGCGGCGTTGGGGTGTAGGGGGAGCGGCCTGGGGGAGGCGGTTTGTGGGAAAGGGTGAGGAGAAGACACCGCCGACATTGACAGCCGCCGACCGGGCGCGGCGCGGGGAAGCGACAAAGGGGGCAGCACGGAGGGACGGCTCGCCGGTGGTGCTGGGAGCGCATCTGTGCAGTAAAATCGCAGCATGACGCGGAATCGCTGGCGGTTATTCTCCCCAACCTCGAAGGAGTTGCGCACCGCTTTCCGCACCATCAGGGCGGATTTGGGCGTGCCAGCCCGCTTCCCGCGCGATGTACTGAATCAGGCGGAGGACGTGGCGCAGCGGGTTCCTGGCCCGGAGTATGAGGATCGGCGCGACATTGAGTTCGTGACGATTGACCCGCCCAGTTCGATGGATTTGGACCAGGCGGTACATATTGAGCGCCACGGTGACGGTTATCGGGTGCATTACGCTATTGCGGATTTGGGTTTTTTTGTTGACCCGGATTCGCCGCTAGACCAGGAAGTGAATAAGCGCGGATTGACCGTCTATGGCCCAGACCAGCGCACCGCGTTACACCCGCCGACTTTATCTGAAGGCGCGGCGAGTCTATTACCCAATAAGGATAGGCCAGCGGCACTTTGGACTATTGACTTGGATGCAACTGGCGAAATCAAGAAAGCTTGCGTGCGGCGCGCCTTAGTTCGTTCTCGCGCCAAAATGAATTACGAAGAGGTCCAGCGCTTTCTCGATAACGGCACGGCAAACCAATCATTGTCGCTGCTCAAAGAAGTGGGCCTGTTGCGCCAGAAGGTAGAGCGGGAGCGCGGCGGGGTTTCGCTTGAGGTTCCTGAGCAAGAGGTTGAGGAAGACATTGACGGCGATTTCAGCTTGTTGTTCCGCAAGAATCTGCCCGTGGAGGGTTGGAATGCGCAGATTTCTTTATTAACCGGAATCGCGGCCGCGCAGATCATGAAAAAGGCGGGAATTGGGATTTTACGCACTTTACCGCCCGCAGCTCCTATTGACATAAAGCGTTTGCGAGCCACTGCTCGGGCGCTGGGGATTTATTGGCCTAAATCGGTTCCATATGCAGAATTACTGCGAAATCTGGATTCCGGCAATCCGAAACACGCGGCATTTATGAATCAGGCGACTACTTTGTTCCGGGGGGCCGGTTATCTCGCCTTTGACAAATCATCGGGCAATAGTTCAATGCATGAGCAAAACCACACGGTCGTCGAGCAAAATAACCCAACCGCCCAGCAACCCGTACCGTCGGACCAACAAACCGCCTCATCAGAACAGCAGACCTCCGCGACAAACACTCTGGCGCAAACTGAGCGCCAAAACGCAGCGCCGCAGCCCAAGGTGAACCGCCACCACGCCGCCATCGCCGCCGAGTACGCCCATGTGACCGCGCCGCTGCGTCGCCTGGTTGACAGATATGGCACGGAAATTTGCCTCGCCTATTGCGCACGGAAGCCCATCCCGCAATGGGTGCTCGACAAACTGCCCGTGTTGCCTGAGGAAATGTCGGCAGCCAACCGGCAGGCTAACGCCTTAGAGCGTCGGTGTGCCAACGTGGTTGAGGCGTCGCTGCTGCGCGATCGGATCGGCGAGGTGTTCAACGGCGTGGTGGTGGATCGAGATGAGCGCCCCGGCAAGGCGAACATGCGCGGGGAGGTGATGATCTCCAGCCCTGCGGTGCTGGCCCGGATTGACGGGGAGGTGTTGGAGTTGGGCGAGCCCGTCAAGGCCCGCCTGATCGCCGCCTCCGTGGCCGATGGCAAGGTGCTGTTCGAGAGCCTCGACCACCCGCCCGTCGCCCCCGCCTAGCGTGTTCCGGCCTAGATACGACGGCCATCGGAGGAATCCAACCGGCCATCCGATGCACAATAAGCGCCGCCTCTCACCCCACCCCAAATAGAAGCAGCACACGAAATGAACAATGAAACGGAAAGGTCGCATGCGACAATGGCTGGATGGCAGACTCTATCCAACCCACAGCTAGGGTATATATCGATGGGTTGAATCTGTACCAACGGCTTTTGCAGGGGCATCCGCAAAGCAAATGGCTCAATATAGAGGCTTTAGCGGATCGGCTATTTCCCGACTACTCAGTTATTTCGGTAGCTTATTTTACGGCAAATATAAAGATTCTTCCAGGGAAAGACTCGTCCTCACCGCAGAGGCAACAAGTATACCTACGAGCATTGGCAACGCTTCCGAGAACCCGCATTTATTTAGGCAAGTTCCGTATTGACAAACGCATATTACCTGTTCATCCCACGCAACTTGACGACGAAGGCAATCCAGTGATGGCAGTCGTGAAAAAACCTGAAGAAAAAGGTTCCGATGTGGCATTAGCGAGCAGACTGCTAATAGATGCTGTGAAGTGTCCGGCTGATATTTATATTATTTGCACAAATGATTCTGACCTGGTTATGCCGCTTCGGCTGGTATCGGAAGAATTGGGTTGAAGTGTAGGGCTCTTATCTCCCATGCAACCCAAACGCGCCAGTAACGAGCTAAAACAAGTGCCACTTGTAACACACAGGCAGATCAGTTACAAAGACATAGAAGCCTGCCAACTCCCAGATGAGCTAACGGACAACACCGGCGTGATTCGCCGTCCGATAGCATGGCGGAAAATGTCCGATGGCCCCACGTTTGCGGGGCCATCTAACCAGTAGCCTAAGCAAACTGGGGGTGTGTAGAAAGTGTACCCCATAGCGCGCACCAAACAACACTGAACGCGCTCGCGCATGCAAAATATTCGGCGCAGCATGGACCCTGACTGTGGCAAACCCCGCCGTCCCACTCAACCATCCGGCGGGCAACGAACGCCGCCTCACCCCACACCCCCCAAAAAAGAAGCAGCCGAACAGCAATAATTAGTGCCGATTGGCGATTATGTCGGCGATTTCATTTCCAGCGATATTTTGGTTCGCATCTGATAATGCGGCCTCGCAAATCGATACCTGTACTCCCAACGGGATTCGAACCCGTGTTGCCGCCGTGAAAGGGCGGAGTCCTAGGCC
>JAITCS010000188.1 GCA_031282935.1 Cellulomonadaceae bacterium | reverse complement strand
CAAACAGAGTTTCGCCGAGGATGCCCTCACAGTCTGTCCAACTTGCGGGGGTCGCCTGCGCAAGGAATGGGGTTCGGTTGGGATCACGTTCAAGGGGAGCGGTTTCTACCGGACAGATTCGCGCAGCGGCTCAAAGTCCAGCTCTTCTAGTAGCAGCACCAAGAAAGCTGCGAAGAAACCTGCTAAGGCATAACCGCAGCGAGGCCGCTAAGTGTGACCTAAAAGAAAATTGGGCGCGCCGAGAAAGAACACCATCGGCGGGCAGATGGGAGTAATCTCAGTGTTATGGTGACCCCAAACCTTGAGCCTTTCGCGGAGGTGCCCGTGCCGGTATCCGGTGCGGAGCCGACGTTGGAGAGCGCGCCGCTTGAGGCAGACGAGGCGACCGGGGTTGGCGCGGTAGTCGAGGTCAAAAACGACGAGGTAGTCGCGGTAGAGCCAGATGAAGGAATCGAGGCCACCGAAACCGAAACCGAAACCCTAGTAGAACACGAACCCAAACCCAGGCGCTGGATAAGAGGGGCCGCAATCGTCGCCTCCGTGCTGGCCCTCGCGCTGGTGGCAGCCACTTTGGGGGGCTGGTGGTTTGCAAGGCGCACTTTCCCACGCGGCGGCGAAATCCAGTTGGCGGGGATCCACAGCCCGGTGCGCACCACTTTGGATGATTTGGGTGTGCAACGCATTTATGCCGATAACGCCCATGACCTTTTTTACGCTCAGGGCTTTACTGAGGCGTCAAATCGCTTTTTCCAGATGGATTATCGCAGGCATTTGGCCACTGGCACTTTAGCGGAGTTGGTGGGCGATGATGGGGTGGCCATTTCATCTGATCGCTTAGTGCGCACTATGGATTGGGCGGGGGTGGCGGCCCAGGAGTGGGAGATTCTCGACGAGGCCACGAAATCATATTTGCAGGCTTTTTCCGATGGCGTGAATGAGTATTTGAGCACCAGAAATCCGGATACGATTTCGTTGGAGTATGTTTCTTTGCGGCGGGATTTCGGCCCCCAATCCATAAGGCCGTGGAGTCCAATAGATTCTATCGTTATTCTAAAAGCTATTGCTTGGGAAATGCGTTCTAATATCGAGGATGAACTCGACCGCGCGCTGGCGTATTCCGCGCTCGGAGATCTTGCCTTGGTGGAGCGGTTGTTCCCTAGTTACGGCAGCGCCAACACCACTCCGATGGTCGCGCCGGGGGAGTTGCCGCACGAAACGCCTCCGGCAGCGGGTATCACGGGCGCTTTCCCCGCCGGAATCCCTGACGGCCTGAACGGCGTGGACATCAACAGCATTGCGCAGCCGCAGGTGAAAGCAGCGCCCATGACCCCCGCAGCTCAGCCGGTTGCCGTGCTCGGTCGCGGCCTTGATGTGATCCCCACGGCTTTCGGCATGGGCGGCTCCGTTGGCTCGAACGCTTTTGTGGTTTCGGGCCAGCACACCGAATCAGGGAAGCCGCTGCTGGCCAACGACCTGCAACTGAACCTCACGGTGCCGAGCGTTTTTGAGCAGGTGGGCCTGCATTGCACCCAGGTGACGGCGGCGTGTCCGTTCAACGTGGCGGGCTTCTCCGTCCCCGGTTTCCCGGCGGTTATCATCGGGCACAACGGTGATTTGGCGTGGGCGTTGGCGGATTTGCGCGCAGACACGGCCGATTTTTACACGCAGGTGATCCGCAACGACACCACGCTGCGGGATGGCGTTTGGGAGCCGATTGACACCCGCGCCGATGTTATCAACGTGGCCGGGGGGGCGCCGGTTCCGATAACCGTGCGGTCGGTGGCTGGGCGGCCTTTGGTTTCTGACGTCATTGACCTTTCCGCGATCTCGAACGTGCCCTCGATTGGCTGGGTCACCGCCGAGGAGTTCGGGGTAACCCTGCGTTGGGCCGCCCTGGAACCGGGTCGCACCGCCGCTGGCATTTTCGCCGTCTGCCTTGCTCGCGACGCCCAGGACATCCAGGCCGCCGCCGATTTGTTGGATGCGCCCGCCCAGGTGATTCTGTTCGCTACCGTGGCTGGCGACATCGGCATGCAAACCACCGGCAGGATTCCGGTGCGCAACCTCGTTTCGGATTTCGGGGACACTGCCGCAGTGCCTAAGGACGGCACTTGGCCGTTGGATGGGCGCCACGCCGCCACGGACTGGTCGGATTGGGTGCCCACTACCGCCTTGCCAAGGGTGCTAAACCCGGCGCGCGGCTATCTGGTGGCCGCAAATCAGCCAGTGCTGCCGGAGGGCGCCCAACCGTACCTGGGCGCCGACTTCGACTACGGTTTCAGAGCGGACCGCATTTCTGACCTAATCACGGAGAAAATCGCTGCGGGCACCCCCATTTCGGTTGCCGACATGAACGCCATTCAGAACGACAACCTCTCCATGGCCGCCGTCGAGTTGGTGCCCGCGTTACTTGATGTAGATTTGGGTTCCGATTGGGCCGGGGCCGGGCAAGAGTTGCTGCAAGGTTGGGACAACCGGATGGTTGCGGATTCCTCGGCGGCCGCGTATTTCGGCACCGCTTGGAATCAGGTTATGCAGCAGACTTTCTGGGATGAGTTGCCCGAGGGCGTCTGGCCGGACGGTTCCAGCCGTTGGCTCGTGGTAGTGTCCAAGATGCTGGCCAACCCTACGGATTCTTTCTGGGATGACAGGAGTACACTGAACGTCACAGAATCACGGGATGAGATTCTGCAGAACGCCATGCAGGTGGCGCGCAACCAGTTAACCACCCGAATTTCTGGGAACACCGAATACTGGAAGTGGGGTTCCTTGCACAAATTGCGGCTAGAGAATCCGGTTTTGGGTGCCCCAAGTAAGCCTTTCTGGCTACGATATTTCGCAAACCCAACAGTTACCCCAACCAACGGTGCCACTTTAGCGATAAACAGCACCGCAGACGAGGTGGACATTAGCGCGAACACGGTAATTTCCGGGCCGGTATTCCGAATGGTTGTTGATTTGGGTGATTTCGAGCGCTCAACTTGGGTTAACGTGCCCGGCAATTCGGGTCACATCGCTTCCGCGCATTACAGTGACCAACTCGGGGCTTGGATAGCGGGTCAAACTTATCCTTTCTATTTTATGAGTCCGCAACCAGAACTGCAAAGGCCGTTTTCTACTTTCTTACCGGCCGCCCATTCTGGCTAACATAACCGCAGATCAACCGACCTAAGGCAAATGAAATCACAATTCTGGCCGGTAACTTTGCGGCAAGCCACTCCTTTCGGGCTGATTCGGTTGCGCCCATTGCAAATGAAAGATGAAGGCGCTTGGCAGCGTTTGCGTTCCGCTAACATAAGTTGGTTGCAGCCCTGGGAAGCGACCTCGCCATTACCACCAAAAAAGCGCAAACTCTCTTACCGCCAGTTTGTGCTGAACAACAACAAATCCGCAAAAGAAGGGGTGGTGTTACCCTGGGTTATCGAATTTGACGGTCAGATTGTGGGGCAGGTGACCGTGGCCGCTATTGCGTACGGGTCGCTACATTCTGCCTCGATTGGGTACTTTATTTCCAAGCATGTTGCCGGTAAAGGAATTGTTCCGATTGCGGTGGCAATGGCTGTTGATTACCTTTTTGCTTATCGGTCTATTCATCGGATTGAAATAAACATTCGTCCCGAAAACGCGGCCAGCCTGCGCGTGGTAGAAAAACTGGGATTCCGCGAGGAAGGCCTGCGCACCGGGTTCTTGCACATCGCAGGCAAGTGGGCCGACCACCGCTGTTTTGCCCTCACCCAAGAGGAAGTGCCAGGGGGGCTGCTCCCGCGCGTCAAGGCCGCCTGGGCCTAGAAGCGAATTATCGGCCCGAATCGGGCGTAATGCGGCGTACCAACACGTAAAGCGCCGCTCAACCGCACATAAAGCCACCACATTAACCTGCCCTTGACCACTCATTTACCTTTTAGGCACCACTAAAGGGGCACCCCCGCGCCTCACACTATTACTTCAAGCGATTGCGCGAACGAGTGGTGAGGGGTAGGGCAGATGATGAAGGTAATGCGGCACAAGAAGAGTTGGGTTCGTAACGTTGCGATTAGCCTGGCTGGTGTGGCAGCTTTTACCCTCGGGATCAACCTGGGCAATCTTGCTGGTGCCTCTGAGCCGGAAATCATCACAGTTGAGCCCGTTGCCATCCCGCTGGTGACCAATGACTTTTGCGAAATGGCTCCCGTGACCTGCGCCCCGTACCTGGCCCTGCTCGAGGAACCGACCGCAGAAATTGGCATCGAGGGCGTTTCTTTGACCGCCTAACAACCGCGCAATGACCGCGTAACGGTCGCACAATAACAGCGTAAGGGTCGCGTAACAGCGGTATATTGGCCGCATAGCTGGCGCTGTTTCGGCCCCTATCATCAGAAATCGGCGCGTCGCGGTGCCAGGTTTCTTGCGGGGGTATCAAGTATGGTACTGTAACTTTGGTTGCTGGCGCGCCGGTTTAGGTCGGCGGTCGCAGCAATTCGGGGTGTGGCGCAGCTTGGTAGCGCGCGTCGTTCGGGACGACGAGGCCGCAGGTTCAAATCCTGTCACCCCGACTGACCCCTCGTGCGGCGATACCGTGCCGAACTCCCCCAGGGCTGGAAAGCAGCAAGGGTAAGCGCGCTCTGTCGGGTGCACGAGGGGTTTTACTTCCGCTTTCGCTATGCAATCAACATCCGGTAATCGCCCGACACAAACTCGACAGCCATCTTGCCGCCTATTGCTTCAAGGTAGGCGCGGATGGTAGCGATTTTCGAGTTTGCGATTTCACCGGCTTCTATTTTGGATACTTGGCGCTGTGATACTCCGATTCGAGTTGCGACTTGTGCTTGTGTCAAACCGGCCTGTTCGCGTAGTTCTTTCAGCCTGTACGCGCGTAATTCGGCCAGTATCCGCTCTTTATGGCGGGCAATGTTTTCTGGGTTTCCAGGGTTTTGCTTTTCGTATTCTTCAAATGACATTCTCATTATTTGTTCTCGCTTACCTCTCTGATGTGTCTGTCCAGTAAATCATCTGCTTTCGGGATATTGCTGTGATACCATCTATTCCAGTTGATAATAGAACCTGTGGGTGCTAGATGTCAAGATTTTCTCTCTCGCACTCGCCCATTTGGTTGGGGCTGCAACGTGATTGGGGCTGCAAGGGGTGCGGGGTTGCGCGCCCCAGGGCTGGCATGTGGTATCTTAACATATTGTGGCACCGATTCTGGGTTCGGCGGTATGGCTGGTCGCAGCTATCGCCCTGGCGCTCGCCACCACAATCCTGGCGGTGAAGCTGGCGCAAACCAGGCGGCGCGAGAACGCTTTGCGGGCCAGAATCCCCGTGCCGTTGCTGTCCGATGATGCCATTCGCGTGCTCTCCATCCTAAAAGCGGCGGCCGTGCTCATTGACGAGGACGGCGATCTAGTTTCGGCCTCACCGAGCGCGTATGCGTTTGGCCTGGTCAGGGCTGACGAAATCGCCCACGAAGCCATTAGGGACTTGGTTGCCAGGGTAAGGGCGGGCGAGGAAATCGTCGAAGAGGAATACGAGTTGCCGCGCGGAGCATTCAGTGCGTCGGCCGTGATGCTGCTGGTTCGGGTGGCGAATATTGGGCGCGGTCGCATTTTGGTGCTTGCCGAGGATCAGACTGAGGCGCATCGAATTGAGGCGATCCGCAGAGATTTTGTCGTAAATGTTTCGCATGAACTAAAAACTCCGGTTGGCGCTATTCAACTTCTTGCCGAAACCGTAAATGATGCAGCCGATGACCCGGAGGCTGTGCGCAGATTCACTGAGCAAATGGCGGTTGAGGCGAATAGGTTATCCGTTTTAGTGCAAGAGATTATCGAATTGGCTCGAATCCAAAGCACGGGTTCTTTATCGGACGTAAAAGTGGTGTATTTAGCGGACGTAATTGCCGAAGCCGTAGCGCGGGCGCAAACCGCAGCCACCGCAAAGAACATCACAATTCGTACCTCAGGCGAAGCCGATTTGATGGTTTATGGTGATCAAGCTTTACTAACCACGGCAGTGCGCAATTTGATAGATAATGCCGTGACTTATTCGCCAGCCAGTACCCGCGTGGGTGTGGGGGTCAAAGAGGTGGACGGCCTGGTGGAAATTGCGGTGGTTGACCAGGGAATTGGCATTGGCGAGGCGGATCAGAAGCGAATTTTTGAGCGTTTTTATCGCACCGACCCGGCGCGGTCGCGGCACACCGGCGGCACGGGTTTGGGTTTATCCATTGTGAAGCACATCGCGCACGATCATGGTGGCGACATTACGGTTTGGTCAGCGCCTAAGGCCGGTTCGACTTTCACTTTGCAGCTCCCATCAGCGGGAACATTCGCGGGCGCGCCAGCTCGGCTGTCGGCGAGAATTGACTCCGGCATAACGAGTTTCCCGAGTTTAGATATGGATGATGATATTGGGGCGCTATCAGGAAAAGAATACTTGTAGTTGAGGATGAACGCTCTTACCGCGACCCGCTCACCTATCAGTTGGAGCGGGAGGGTTTTGAGGTTGAGGCGGTGGATGATGGCGTCACAGCGTTGCAGGCTTTCCATGCGCACGGGGCCGATTTAGTTTTATTAGATTTGATGATTCCAGGGATTCCCGGCGATCAAGTTTGCCGCCAATTACGTACCATTTCCGATGTGCCCGTGATAATGGTTTCGGCAAAAGGCTCTGAGATAGATAAAATTATTGGCCTGGAATTGGGGGCCGATGATTATGTGACTAAACCGTATTCTTTCCGCGAATTGTTGGCCCGCATTAGGGCGGTATTGCGTCGGCGGGTTGCTGGCGATAATGCAGCCCGACAATATGCGACCGGCACACTTGGGCTTGAACCGATTCCGGTGCAGCGGGTGGACGATATCGAGTTGGATATTGAGGCGCACACATTAACTGTGGCCGGTGAATTGGTGAAGTTGCCGTTGAAAGAATTTGATTTACTGGAATTGCTGATGCGCAATCAGGGGCGGGTTTTAACTCGGAGCCAACTAATTGACGAGGTTTGGGGCTCCACCTATGTGGGGGACACCAAAACTCTTGACGTACATATTAAGCGTTTGCGCAGCAAAATCGAGCAGGACCCAGCCCACCCCCGCCACCTCCTCACGATAAGAGGCCTAGGCTACAAATTCAACTAACCCCCGCCCGCTGGTTGAGCCGGTAGAAGACCGATTATTTCAGTTCGGCGAATCGGGCGATTGCTTCCTGCCGGACAGCGCTATCATCGTAATTGTCCACATGGGAACGGATGGATAAGAAAGCAATTAGTCTAGTTTGCTGTGCGAACCATATCCGAGGGAATTGGTTGGGCCGCAGATTCCTGACTGCCATTTCGAGCTTCCACATTTCAAAATCGGCGTCACTGTGAACACGGTGCAGCTTGCCTGGTGCAATAACTGTCTGCGGCCTGTCTTGATCGAATTGAATCGCCAGTAGCCTTTTCGCGTTATCGAACCCAATTTCCAAACCGTTGTGACGCTTCGCTAAAGTTTTAAACTCGGAATCAAATTGCCTATGTGACAGCCAGCGCATCATCAAATACCGTTCCCCGGTAAAACGCCAACTCGAAACCGATAACATCATCTGGTGCGGTTCCAGCCCACGGCGCCTCGGCGTGGGTGAGGGTTTCTAGTTGCTTACCATCTAGGTTCCCGTATTTATGCACAACTCTAGAAATCACGGCCATATCGTCTTCATCGAATACGGATATGTCAGGACTGGTTTGCGCAACATATATTTCTTGCGGATGATACCCGCCGCCTAGAGAGCGCGTGCGGCGGTTTAGTTTCCCATCGCGTTCTAGAGTAGAAACCACTTCTAAATAACGATTGGGCACTGGCCCCATCGGCCGCGCTCGGTAAATGTCTCCGGTCACGGTGCGCATTGACTCGTGATACTCGTACCTGTCGAAGTCAATATAGTAAAGAAGTTTCGCAAGTTTCTTTTTACCAGCGACAAAGCCACCCAATTCACGACAAAGCAAGAGTATCAAGTTGGCATACTTATCGTAGTCAATCATGGTGGCCCCCTTCGCTGCCTTAAGTATGACATTGCCCAGGGACAAAAGGTAACGCCACAGCGAAATTGAGTACGAAAACGTTGCAAGACACGCCAGCCCGCAGTGTTTCCGGTGGTTGAGCCTGTCGAAACCACCCCCGCCCGCTCGGGCCAAGCCCGGTGGTTAGCCTGTGGTGGTCGCTGCGCTCCCTACTCACTCCTGGCCTCGGTAGAATCCGCGAGCGGCCTCTCCACTCGGGCTGCGTCGGTCACCGAAACCACCAGGCTGCTTTGCTAGTTCTAGGGTGAAAGACACTCCGAGCAGATACCAAGATTGGGACTAATACCATCGGAAAATTGACCACAAGTAACGCAGATTGCGCCCCTAAAAACGTACTTCAAGGGCGCTTTGGTTCTTTTGCTTATTGCTGGGCCGAACACATTCTGATATCTAGCGAATAAAGTGGGTAGTTCATCGGATATTTCGATTTCGTGAATATCGAGTTCGGTGTTTGGGGGTTTGGCTCTGCGGGCTGCCATTTCAGTGATGATTTTTCGGTAGGCATTTTCTGATATACGTTGCGCTAGGAAGTAACCGGGGTGTACGGCTGACATCGAATAGCTTACCAAGTCTTGCACGCCAAAATCTCGGACATTGCCAGTCACAATGTAATTCGCATCATTTGCGATTGCTGCCGCTAAAATAGAAATATCTTTCACATTGGTATCTGCAACAGTTATCTCGCTGATATCTGGGTGGTCTGGAACGATATTCCAACCAAATCGTTGCCGTAACGCGGATACTTTATTAGCGCCTGGACGCTGGGCTTTTTCTGCCTCGGCCTCAATATGTGGACTGAAGATTATACGGAATCGTCTGTCGGCAAGGCTTCTTGCCAAATACAGTACGGTTCTCGGTGTGGCCTGGGCCAGCACGTCTGCGTCCACTAATACAGTATCCATTTCGCTAATCTTGGATGGATGCCATATCAGAGAAGTATGAGCTTCGGAAACGTTCTGCTTCAACCTCGGAAATTCGGTGGCGGTTTCCGCGCCTAATTGTTTGTAAATCACCAGCAACGATTTTATTCATGATAAAAGCCCTTGACACATCCATTGAGTCGGCGAACTCTTGCGGCGTCATAAATGGTTCGGTTGCCGTAATTTGAACGCGTTCGCCCGCTCGGATTGCGCGACGAATAAAATCGACAATGTCCCGGTCAGTCAATTCGGGAGTGACGGTAATTGTGGCCATAACATCATCGTGACACAAGTGACAGATAATGTCAAAGCTGACGAGCCGCCTGCGGTTCCCTGCGAATGTTGCACGCGCCAAACCTGGCGGTTGAGCCTGTTGAAACCACCCGCATTGTTGGTTGAGCCCGTTGCGGTCGCTTCGCTCCTTAATTCCGTCCTTGCCTCGGTAGAGTCCGCGAGCGGATTCACCACTCGGGCTGCGTCGATCACCGAAACCACCCGTGCGCTGTTTGTTCGCTTTCTTTGTGGTACGCTAGTTTTATGTCGGTAACATATCCTGAGCTGTTCGTACAATCAAGCCCGGATATTTCCGCTGATGTTCATCCGTTATCCAAAGAAACCTTAGCCGCCCGACAGAAGTTCCTTGAAATGGCCGGATGCATTTCCGCCCCACCAGACTACGCCACTAACCATGATAAATATTTACGGAAACGTATGAGGCGAAACAAACTGAGGGCAGGCTTTGAGTCGCGTCATTCTGGATACGGGCGTGCTGGTGGCATTATTTAATGGTAAAGACAATAAGTGCCGGATTTGTAAAGCCTGGTTCGAAGCTAACAATGACGAATGGGTATTGCCCGTAACAGTGTTCGCTGAAGTTTGTGGGATGCTGAGAGATTTACCGCTTGGCGGCGTGGATGCCTCTGTCGTAGCTATTGCTGAACGGCTGAGGATAGAAACGATTGCGACCATAGATCGCACCGATTTTGGGGTGGTACGCCCCAAAGAAATAGCTTATCTCAATATCGTACCGTAAATACGGTATCCGCCACGCAAACGGTGGTTGAGCCCCGTCGAAACCACC
>JAITCS010000177.1 GCA_031282935.1 Cellulomonadaceae bacterium | reverse complement strand
CTGCCGAAGCGGCCCTCGAAGCGGGTTCCCGGCCGGTGCACGTTTTTGAGACCATCAAAGCGTTGCGCGCCGCGCGGCCAGATGTGCCAGTGCTGGTAATGTCCTATTTCAACCCCGTGCTCAAGTACGGGGTTGAGCGGTTTGCCACCGACCTCGCCGCCGCGGGCGGGGCGGGAGTGATCACGGCCGACTTGGTGCCCGACCAAGGCCCCGATTGGATCAGCGCGGCCGACGCGAATGACCTGGACAAAGTGTTCCTGGTGGCGCCTTCCTCGCCGCGCGAACGCCTGGAGTTGGTGGCCGAAACAGGCCGGGGTTTCGTCTATGCCGCCTCGACCATGGGCGTGACGGGGGTGCGTGCGGAGGTGGGGCCGCAGGCGGAAGCTTTGGTGGGTCGCACCCGCGCTGCGGGGGCCGAGTTCGTTTGCGTGGGCTTAGGTGTTTCGACCCCGCAGCAAGCCTCCGAAGTGGGGCGATACGCGGACGGGGTGATAGTCGGCTCGGCCTTTGTGAAGCCTTTACTAGACGAAACTGTGCCGTGGGATGAGCGCCTAACTCTTGTTCGTGAGTTGGCGGCTGACATGGCCGCGAGTATTGCTAAATGTCGCCCAAATAATAGCTAAAGGATTGGTGCTATGTTCTCCAGTATGATGGCCTACATACCAAGCCCGGCCAGTAATGCAATTTACATAGGCCCATTCCCGTTGCGCGGCTATTCGATGATGATTCTGCTCGGAATTGCAGCGGCCGGGATTATCGGGGCAATGCGGTACACCACTCGCACAGTGGTGCGTGATGAAATTGAGGATAAGCCCGTTACGGCACGTTACTTTTGGCAACGCCCCGGCGCGGAGGATATGATGGACATCGTATTCTGGTCCGTGCCCTTTGGGATACTCGGGGCGCGGTTGTACCATATTTTTACCACCCCGGCCGGGTACTTCAACCCGCTCAATTTGGGAGCTATTTTCCGGATTTGGGAGGGTGGTTTGGCCATTATTGGCGGTATTGCTGGGGGCGCGTTGGGCGCTTACATTTGCTGCCGGATAAAAGGTATTCGTTTTCCGGTGGTCATTGATGCGTTGGCGCCGGGTTTGCTGGTGGCCCAGGCTTTGGGGCGGTGGGGGAACTGGTTCAATCAGGAACTTTTTGGCGGCCCAACCACTTTGCCTTGGGGTTTGCGGATATCGGATAGCCACATGCCGATAAACCCGGCCACCAATATGCCTTACGCCTCCGGCACGTTATTCCACCCCACGTTTTTGTATGAATCGTTATGGAATCTCGCAATGGCTGGGCTATTGGTTTTGATAGACCGCCGTTTCCGGTTGGGGCACGGCCGGGTATTCTTTCTTTACGTGTACCTTTACAGTTTAGGACGCATTTGGATTGAAATGATTCGCACCGACCCGGCCCGCGTTTTTGCGGGCCTGCGCCTAAATGCTTGGTCGGTAATGATTTTGGGAACTCTAGCGCTTATCGCCTTTGCGGTGGTGAGTTATCTGCACCCGAACCGAGAAATAGACGCCCGCAAAAACCGCACCAGCACAACTATTGCAGATGATAGCAATAATGATGACTATGCGATGATCGCAATGTAAAAACACTACGCGGTAACACCGCGCCCTTATACCTTAGCGTGAGCGAAAACAGGGGCCTAAATGCACAAATAAAATCCTGGTCAGTTGTAATTGTCCAACTGACCAGGATTCTTGTATTTTTTAGGTCAAATCGCGCACCTTAGCGTACTGCTCGCGCACCACCGGCTTGGGATTGGCGGGCAAGGTCTTGGACATCTTGGTGGACCAGGCGGGCGGGGCGGCGGGCGTGCCAGCTTTCGCGGAGGCCAACACCCAAGCGGCCTGCCGCGCAGCCCCATCGGCCACGTACTCGCCGGGCTCGGGGATGGCGATCGGCAAGCCGAACACCTGCGTTGCCACCTCCTGCACGGCCGGGGACTGGGCCGCGCCACCGATCAGCATCACGTTCTCGATGGGCACATTCAGGGCGCGCAAAGCGTCCATCCCGTCCGCGAGGCCGCACAACATGCCCTCAATGTACGCGCGCGCAATGTGCTGCTGCGTCATGTTCTTCAGCCGAATCCCGTGCAGCGTGCCGCTCGCATCCGGGCGGTTCGGAGTGCGCTCGCCCTGGAGGTAAGGCACCAGCACCAAGCCGTCCGCGCCGGTGGGAGCCGCCAGCGCCAAATCTGACAACTGGGTGAAATCGGCATCCAATACCTTGCGAGCCGCGTCCAAAACTTGGGCGGCGTTCAGGGTCACGGCCAGCATCAGCGCGTTACCCGTCGCGTCGGCGAAACCGTTGATCGCGCCCGTGCCGTCATGGGTGCGTTGCGGTGCCACCGCCGAAACCACGCCGGAAGTGCCAATCGAAATAGCGATGTCGCCCGGCTCCATGCCCAGCCCAATCGCCGCCCCCGCGTTGTCACCGGCCCCAGGGCCGATCAACGCCCCGCCCGGCACGTCCTTGCCCGCAATCGCGGGATTCGCCACCGCGCCAGCCTCGGTGGGGGCCAGCACGCGGGGCAGGGTCAAACCGCACTTACCGCAGGCTGGCTTGCCCGAATCGCCGAGCGGTGCCGGGCATAATGCCAGGTCAAGCAAGTCCATCCGGTAGGCGCCCTTGCCGCCATCCGCCTCCGCGTCGTAGTAACCCGTCCCAGAAGCGTCAGATTTGTCGGTGAAAAGCTTGTCTAACTGGGGGCCGTTCGGGGCGCTGGGGTCGCCAGCGGGGCCGTAACCGGCAATGCGCCAGGACAGCCAATCGTGGGGGAGCGCCACCGCAGCGGCTTTCCAAGCGTTGGGGCCCTCATTATCGCGCAGCCAACGCAACTTGGTGATGGTCAAAGATGCGACCGGAACCGACCCCACAATGTCGGCGAACCGTTGGGCACCCGTCGCGCGGTCACCGCCGCCCAGCTCTTTGATGAGATCCTCCGCCGCGCCCGCCGAGCGGGTGTCATTCCACAGCAAAGCGTCACGGATCACGTTGCCACCCTCGTCAAGCACCACCATGCCGTGCTGCTGGCCGCCCACGGAAATCGCGGCCACATCATCAAGACCACCGGCCGCCTTGGCAGCCTCCAAAAATGCGTCCCACCAAAACTGCGGGTTCACTTCGGTACCATCAGGGTGCTTGGCTGACCCGCTGCGCACCAATTCGCCGGTGTCGGCGTCGCGGATCACGATTTTGCAGGACTGCGTGGAACTGTCAACGCCAGCAACTAAAGTCATGGGCGCTAGCCTATCACGGCGGGCCCGAGGTGCGCCGCTCGCCAAGGCATACGCTTTAGGCTCTTTAGGACATATCGGTGGCTTCGCTGGTTATGCGCACGTGGCCGCCCTCGAAAGTGGCGCTGCTCGCGCCAAAAGCGTCCCGCCAAAAATTGAGCGGCACATAAATTACGTCGCCTATTACCGTGATGGGGGCATCGAGTGCTATTACACGCGGGGACGGTTGGGAATTGTTATCCCCGACCGTTACAGTGTTGCGCGCACCTTCGCTGTCCGTGCCGTCGCTGTTCGTGCTGAAATGGATTTGTCCCTGCAGCCCTTCCAGCGTGACTTCATACCCGCCCGGAATTGTAGAAATGTCGTATTGCGCTCCGAAAGCCTGGGCGACGGGAATAAGTGGGACGTGGGTGGGGAATATCTGATCATCGCCAATGGTTTGGAAATTATCAGTGATTCCTACCCCGTTTATGATTATTGGGTACTGGGACCAGTCGGTTTCTGGTTCGGTTGGCTCTGCGGGTTCTGTTGGTTCTATTGGTGTTTCGGTTTCGGCGGGGGTTTCGGTTTCGACCGGTGCTGCCGGGGTGGCGGGCGCGGCTGGCGAGTCGGTGGGGGAAACGGTTGGGGAAGCCGTCAGTGCGGGAGGCAACGGGTTCGCCGCCTGCTGGTTATTGTTGTTGAACCCGTGGAAGATCAGCCACGCCAGGGCCGCCAACGCCAGCAGCCCCAACAGCCACCACACCCAGCGCAAGGGCGAACGTTGCGGCACGACAGATTGCACAACCTCGCCATCTCGATCCTCGCCAAAACTCATCTCTAGATCCTTCCCTAAGGTTTTAGCGCTTTAGGCCTTGTTGTGGGCGATGGACACCTGCTGGGCCTTGAGCGCCCGCTCGGTGACGGCCAGTTGCTCCACCACCAGGCGGCGCAGGGCCGGGGCAGCCTCCGGGTTGGCGTCGAGCCAGCCTTGGACGGCAGCCCGAAGTTGCTCGGAGGCGACTCGGTGCGGGTACAGACCGGAAATGAGCTCGTCTGACATCTGGTAGCTGCGCGACTCCCAAATCGGGTTGATCGCGTCCAGGTAGCGCGGCACGAAAGCGACGAGGGTTTCGGGGTCGTTGACGCCAGTCCAGCCCTGCGCCGTCGCCCGAATAATGCCGTTTGAGGCGTCCGAGCTATCCACGATGGACGCGAACGCCGCCTCTTTCGCCTCCAGGGTTGGGATGGAGGCGCGCACGCGGGCGGCCGACTGCTGGCCCGTGGCAGTGTGGTCGGCCTTCTCGGCGGCTTCAAGGTCAGAGATGCGCAGCGCGTTGTTGCGCGCCAACCCGGTCAGCAGGTCCCACTTGAGGTCTGTGTCGAGGGCGAGGCCGGGCAACTCGACGGAGCCGTCCAGCAACTCTTGCAGCTTCGCGGCCTGCTGTGGAGTATACGCGTTGCTGGCGAACGCGCGCAGCAACTGCAGTTGCGTGTCGGAGTCCGGCGCGGCAGCCAGGGTGAGGCGCCACAATTCGTCGCCCAACCGGGTGCTCAGTTCCACGCGTTGGGCTGGGTCGGCGTAACTGCGTGCGCAACTGCCGATTTGCCCAAGAATTACTGCCTGGGTGGTTGAATTAGTTTCTTTGGAGAGATGATTTAGTGCCATATCCAGGTATTCCACCGAAGGCGCCTCGCCATCCTCAACCTGATCACCTAAAGAAGCCCAAATAAGACCGCGAGCCACCGGGTCGGTCATTTCGCCGATATGTTGCAAAGCAAAGCGGCGCGACTTCTCATCCAGGCGAATCTTTGCGAAAGCCAAATCATCATCGTTTAGCAAAATTAAGTCAGGAACTTTGGTGCCCACCAATTCCGGCACGTCAGTACGTTCGCCGTCCACATCCAAAGAAACCTGATGGGTGCGCACCACAGCGCCGTCAACCAAATTGTAGTAACCGACCGAAAGGCGGTGGGGCCGCAAAGTCGGGTAATCCTTAGGGGCGGTTTGCACAATGGTGAACTTCTCAATTTCGCCATTCGCGCCATAGGTGATTTCCGGGGTTAGCGTATTAGTCCCAGAGGTTTCGAGCCATTTCGCCGCCCAAGCTTTTAAGTCACGGCCACTCGTGGTCTCAAGTTCTGCCAGCAAATCCGCCAAAGTCGCATTGGAATACGCATACTTGTGGAAGTAATTGGTCAAGCCTTGGAAGAACTTTTTGCGGCCCACATATACAACTAATTGCTTGAGAACCGATCCGCCCTTAGCGTAAGTGATGCCGTCGAAATTGGTGTATACGTCCTCAAGGTCACGAATTTCCGCGACGATAGGGTGGGTTGAGGGCAAGGCGTCCTGGTGGTAGGCCCAGACTTTCTCCGAGGCGCAGAAAGTGGCCCAAGCATCCTTCCAATCGGTGGCCTCGGCCGTGGCCAAAGTGGAGGCGAACTCGGCGAAAGATTCGTTAAGCCACAGGTCATTCCACCACTTCATGGTCACCAGGTCGCCAAACCACATGTGAGCCAGTTCGTGCAAAACGGTCACCACGCGGCGCTCTTTGCGCGCGTCGGGCACCTTGCCTCGGAACACGTAAGCCTCAGTGTGGGTGACGCAGCCGGGGTTCTCCATCGCACCCATATTGAATTCCGGCACGAAAAGTTGATCGTACTTGTCGAAAGGATACGGGTAACCGAATTCCCGCTCAAAGAACTTGAAACCGGCTTTGGTGATATCAAAGATGTACTGGTAGTCCATAAACTCGGCCAAAGAGTTGCGGCAATAAACCCCAAGCGGAATGGTGCGCCCATCGCTCGAAACCAACGAATCTTTCCAATAAGTATAAGGCCCGGCAACCAATGCCACCAGATAAGTGGAAAGCCTCGGGGTTGGGCTAAAAGTCCAAGTGGAAGTAGCCGGGTTAGCCACTCTAATATCGCCCGTGGTGCCAGTCTTTACAGGCTCCGGGGTGGGCTGATTGGAAATAACCTGCCAATCGCTGGGCGCAATTACCGTTAACTGATATGTGGCCTTCAAATCGGGCTGCTCAAAGTTAGCGAAAACGCGGCGCGCGTCCGGAACCTCAAATTGGGTGTAAAGATAAACCTGCTGATCAACGGGATCAACAAAGCGATGCAAACCTTCGCCGGTATTGGAATAGTGGCCTTTTGCGACCACAGTGACCGTGTTATGATTTTGTAAATCGTTGAGCAGAATACGGTCATCTTGATAACAGGTGGCCGGGTCAAGCGAAACCCCATTTAGG
>JAITCS010000172.1 GCA_031282935.1 Cellulomonadaceae bacterium | reverse complement strand
CACCTCGCTCGCCAAGCGGTATGCCCGCGTTGACCCTGCGAAACAGCCCATCCCGGTGGCTCCGGCGGCGCATTATGTGATGGGCGGGATTGCGACCGACGCGCGCGGGCAGGTTTGCGCGGCTGGGCCCGGTGGCGAGCCGGAGCCGGTGCCGGGGCTGTTCGCGGCGGGGGAGTGCGCGTGTTCGGGGCTGCACGGCGCCAACCGGCTCGGCTCGAATTCGCTGGTGGAAACGCTGGTGGTGGGTCGCGCGTGCGGGGAGGCCGCCGCGCTGGTGGCGTTCGAGAAGGCGGCTCGCGCTGGTGGTGGGAACGAAATCGCAGGTGGCAGCGAGGCGGGCGCGAGTGCAGCGGCACCGAGTTTGTTTGGGGATTTTTTTCAGTCCGGGGCGCTGCCAACGTGGGCTAATCTCTCCGGCTATGGAATCTCTGAGCCGCTACCTAGCACATCCGAACCTGCAACCAACTCGGCAACGGAAAATCCAATAAAGGAAACAGCACGAGCGAGCGCCTGTGAAACGAATGTTTCACGTGAAACATTTTCAGTGCCCGAGCTGCGTGCGCGGCTGGGTGTGGTGCTGGATACTCACGTGGGCATCGTTACCAGCGGTGCTGACCTGGAAGCGGCGCAGCAGGGTTTGCGCGAAATCGCCGAACAGTACCAGGCCTTGACTCTCAGCGACGGCGCGCAGAAGTTCAACACAGAATGGCAGCAATACCTGGAATTGGGCTCGCTGATCTTGTGCGCCCAAGCGACCGTGGCAGCCGGGTTGGCTCGGCTCGAAAGTCGGGGAGCTTTCCAGCGCAGTGACTACCCCGATCCTAGCCCAGACCCAAAGCACTCCTACACCCGCCTAACCCCAACCGGCCAACTAGAGGTGACCCATGCCTAGCGTAATAACTGCCGTCGCCCCCGCCGAAACCCCAGATGTAGCCACCCCCGCAAGCCCGCAATGTTCAGGTGGTTTCGACAGGCGGCGAGCGAATTTTCGCGGAAACCGGTGGTTGAGCCTGTCGAAACCACCACTTCACCCCGATGATTGCCGCGCGGCAACCACCGGGTTTCGCGCGGCAAACCTCAATTATTTCAAGGTGCCTCATGGATGATTCGATAGTCGCTGCCCCGACAAACCCCGACCTAACAAACCCCGATAGCGTGCCGCCGACGATCCGGGTTAAGGTGGCGCGTTCGGGGGCGCCCGCAGTAGATGAGCAGGTGCCCTACACGGAATACACCACCGTGCTGGACGTTTTGGATTGGCTCAAGGCTGGGCCGCAGCCGTCCTTGGCTTTCCGCGCCTCATGCCGGAGCGGGATTTGCGGGTCGTGCGGGGTCATGGTGAACAATCGCCCCGTTTTGGCCTGCGAAACTTTCGCGGCAGGGTTCCGCAAATCCGGCCTCAGCATTGCCCCGCTCGCCAAGTTTCCGGTGCTCCGAGATCTTGTGGTCGAGATAGAGCCGTTCCTCGACCAACTAAGGGGCGCCCTCGCCTGGCAACTCCCCACCACTGCTGACGACACCGAGTGCTCAGCGCAGGAGCATGTGGAACCCACCGCCTTGGACAGTAATACATCGCCGTCCGGCCACGGGAAGACTGGCGTCCAATCCGGCGAGCCAAAAAACGAAGGCCAAGGAAATTTCGGAAATGATGTACCCGGCGAAAGAAATGCCGAATCGACCAATCAGGCATCCGAAATCCGACGCCAAACCCCTGCCCAACTGGACGCATATCGCCAACTGACCCAGTGCATCAACTGCCTACTGTGTTATGCGGCATGCCCGCAATATTTCGGGCCGGAGCAGTATTTGGGCCCAGCGGCCATTGCGTTGGCGCAGCGCTGGAGCCTGGACTCGCGCGACGAAGGTGCCGCGCAGCGTTTCGAGGCGCTCGCGGAGAGCGAGGCCGGGCTATGGCCGTGTACCCTGGACGGGAGTTGCACGCTGGTGTGCCCCAAGGGTCTCGACCCGAAAGCCGTTATCGGCGCCCTCCAGCGTCAAGCCCTCACCGGTGGTTGAGCCTGTCGAAACCACCAGAACAGATGCCTAAGCGCTTGCAGAACCATATAGCCACGGGTTTATACATTGCACGCCGGTGAAATCGAAATCTGCAGTATTGCGAGTGGCAACTGCGAAACCCCGAGCCGCAGCGGTGGCTGCGATTATCCCATCCTTAATGCCGAGTGGGCGTCCCATCCGGGCTGCCGTAGCGTTCATCGCAGCCCAATGGCGAGCCGCAACTTCATCGAAAGGAACTATTCTGCCCTCGAATTCACCTAATAACTCGTTGTATGCATTGCTGAGGCTGTTCTTTCGTCGGCCAGCGGGAAGTGAGGCGACGCCAAAAAGAATCTCCCCGATAACCATGCTCGGAATATAGAGTCGTTCAGGAATTTGGTCATCTAGCCAAGCGATGACATTGGGGTCTGGGAGCGGACGCAGCGGTTCTGATACAACGTTTGCATCGAGGATTATCAAGAGAGCAAATCCATCGGAACGGCAACAACATCAGGTTGAATGTTCAATATTGTGTCAATCTCGTTATCGGTTGCTCGCGCCTTTTGTCCGATCTGCTTTAGTCTTGCGCCAAACCCGAAACTCTGGTCAGGCAGAACGTGGCGGGTAAGTATCTCGCGCGCCTCAGCCTCCATGCTTCTGCCATTGACCGCCGCGACCGCCGCCAGCGCTTGGTGCACATCATTGGGAAGCCTACGTACAGTAACAACAGCCATGCTAGCAATGATAACAGATCGTGCTAGCAGTTGGAATAGCTATTGTTTCGGTGGGTGGGCGGTTTCGGTGACCGACGCAGGCCGAGAGGAGAATCCGCGCGCGGATTCTACCGAGGTCCTGGAGGGAATAGGGAGCGAAGCGACCGCCACAGGCTTAACCACCGGCTTGTGGTTTCGACAGGCTCAACCATCGGGGTCCGGTTTCGGCGGGCGGGGAAGGCGAGAAGGGGCCAAGACTAACCTTTAGTAACAGGCGTGTAATTTCAACACGCCGGTGTGGCGCAAAAAAGTTTTGTAACAATTTGGTAAAGACTGTTGGCGTTTCGCTGACTATCGGAAACGCGGGTGTAGTGTTCGCGGCACGAGTAGTGTGATTCCAATCACTCAAATGCCACTAAGGGGGCGCACCGTGAAATACCATCGTTATTCCCGCCGAGCATCAAAGGCGCTCGCGGTCGGCTTCGTTTTGGGGCTGGGTGTTTTGGCGCCCACCGCCGCAGCGTCGCCAGTGTACACCAACCCGCCGCTGGTCAATCCAGGCACCGGCACGCTTTACATCACAAAGCTATATTCGCCTACGCAGCCAACGCAAGACAACGGCGAGCCGAATACCACCATCACCTCCACTAACACCCCAGTTCCTGGCGTGGTTTTCAGCGTGCAGCAGGTGCTTTACAATGGCGCCGCCATTGACCTGACCTCGCCTGACGGCTGGGCCCAGGCCGCCGCCGCACAGGCACTGTTCGGCGATTCGGCACCATCGGGCAGCGGCTATTCGCTGCAGCTCCCGGCCACCAGTTGCACTACCACGGCTACCGGCGCATGTAATCTGCCTCTGCCGTTGGGCCTGTACTACGTTCAAGAGACTACTACACCATCTGGTGTCACGGCTTCCGCTCCGTTCTACGTCACTTTGCCGATGACCAACACGGCGGGCGATGGCTGGATTTCTGACGGCAGTGGTTACGCGGTTTATGTTTATCCCAAGAACGACAAAGTGAACGCTAGCAAGACCGCTTCGGCTCCAACCACCCCGGTCGCGGGCGGGCAGATCACTTACACGGTCACCTCGGACATTCCTGAAGATGTTGACCCCGTTTCGGGCCAAGTGCTGGTGAACGCATATGTGGTCACTGATACGTTGGATTCTCGGCTCAACCTGCCGACGGCGGCCAATGTGGTGGTTTCCATTACGAATCCGGGTGGCGCACCCGCGCCCGTGGTCTTGACACAGGGCACTGACTACTCGGTAACGCTCACGGGCTCCACCAACACCGTTCAGGTCACTTTCCTGGCTCCTGGTTTGGCTAAGCTTTCTGCCGCTGGGCAAAGCGACCTCACCGCTGGTATCCCGCATGGCAGCGGCCATGAGGTTCAGGTGACTTTCCCGGGCACCGTCAACTCCACGCTAAACACTCAGCGCTCCACCGCAGCGGGCGACATCCCCAACACGGCGAACGTGTACCCGGAT
>JAITCS010000168.1 GCA_031282935.1 Cellulomonadaceae bacterium | reverse complement strand
TGAAGATGCCGCCCTTGGTCTCGATGCCCAGCGACAGCGGGGTGACGTCCAGCAGCAGGACGTCCTTTACCTCGCCCTTGAGCACGCCGGCCTGCAGGCAGGCGCCCACGGCGACGACCTCGTCCGGGTTCACGCCCTTGTTGGGCTCCTTACCGCCGGTAAGTTCGCGCACCACATCGGCCACAGCAGGCATACGAGTAGAACCGCCCACCAAAACCACGTGGTCAATATCGGCGGTTTTGATGCCAGCGTCACGGATAACGTTTTCGAATGGCTTCTTGGTGCGCTCCAACAAATCCTTGGTCATATCTTGGAACTTGGCGCGTGACAGTTTCTCATCCAAGTGGATGGGGCCATTTTCGCCCATCGAAACGTATTGCATAGAAATGTTGACCTCGGATTGCGTGGACAATTCTTTCTTTGCGGTTTCGGCAGCTTCCTTGAGGCGCTGCAGCGCGACTTTGTCTTTCGACAAATCCACGCCATCTTTATTCTTTACTTGCTGCACTAACCAATCCACAATGCGCTGATCCCAGTCATCGCCACCGAGTTGGTTATCGCCAGAGGTGGAACGCACCTGAATCTGGGTGAAATCGTCATCAGGGTCCTTGCTAACTTCCAGCAAGGAAACGTCAAAAGTACCGCCACCGAGGTCGAATACCAAAATTAGCTCGTCTTCTTTGCCCTTATCCAAACCGTAAGCCAAAGCGGCCGCAGTGGGCTCGTTAATGATACGCAAAACGTTAAGACCAGCGATTTCGCCAGCGTCTTTTGTGGCCTGGCGCTGAGCATCATCGAAATAAGCCGGAACAGTGATTACCGCGTCAGTAATCTTTTCGCCCAAATAACTTTCGGCGTCAGTCTTTAGTTTCTGCAACACGCGCGCGCTAATCTCGGGGGCCGCGTACTTCTTGTTTTCGATATCTTTAGACCATTTAGTGCCCATATGGCGCTTCACGGAAGAAATGGTTCGATCAACGTTGGTGACCGCCTGGCGCTTGGCAACCTCGCCCACCAGAACCTCACCGTTCTTGGAAAATGCGACCACCGATGGGGTGGTGCGCTGGCCCTCGGCATTGGCGATAACTACAGGCTCGCCGCCCTCGAGGACTGAAACGACGGAGTTAGTGGTTCCGAGGTCTATGCCGACAGCTTTTGACATTTGTGGTTTGCCTCCAAAGGTCTGCCCGTTTGCGGGCGCGGTTGAATTACAACCACTTAAACCTATCCACAACAGCGCCGTCAAGCAACCCCTAACTTCCGCGTTTCGCTAAAAGAGAACCGGAACCACGCCCAAAATGTTTGCGCTCCCCCTGCTTTTTAGGCATCTGCCCACTTTTCCACAGGGGTTAACGCGCGCGGTGCTACCGCGCAGTCAGGCCATCCGGCAGACAAAGCACTAGAGTAGTACCATGACAACGCTGACAATGACCGAGTTTAACCGAAACCCATCCCAGGCCACCAGGCTCGCCGACACCGAGGATGTGGTGATCATGCGGCAAGGTTCACCGGCATACAAGCTCACCAAAGTAAAGGCACCACCAAAAACCCTGGCCGCGCTGATCGAAGCTGGTCTGGCTGAACCCGCCCAAAATCGCCAACCCGGACGAATACGGCCAACCATTTCAACCGATATTGACGGCGTGGAAATGGCTCTCGAAGATCGCGCCCGGCGGCGGTATCTGGAATGGTGAGAACCTGGTATATTGACACAAATGTCCTGGTGGGGATAATAACTCGCCGTTCACCCGCAGCCGTAGCTTGGTTTCAAGAGGCAGATGCGCGCGGAGATGTCTTTATATCTTCAAGTTTCCTAAAACCAGAGGTCCTTCATGTAGTAAACAGATCCATTGCACAGGACTATTTGCAAGACATCTTATTGCTCAAGGTTGACAATGACCTGATGGAGGAAGCTGCCGCAATTCCAGGGGCTTTAAGCGGTGCCGACGCTATCCACATCGCATCGGCAGAAAGAATCCGCAACGATAACCCGATAATCGTCACCCACGACGCCCAAATGGCGCGCGCGGCTAAGGCATTGGCTTTTGAAGTGTTGGACCCCATAACCGATGACCCAAACCGCCCGCCCGCCGCCTAAAACAGTCGGTGGTAGTGGTTTCACTGCGCGGTTGCACCGCGCCGCCAAAGCTGGCGCAGCAAAGTTAGCAGAGGCCTAAAACCTCCCCTTTGGCTAGGTGGTTTCGACAGGCTCAACCATCGGGTAAGTGCGTTTTTAGGGTTTCGACAGGGTTCAACCATCGGAATAACTGTTCAACCACCGGAAACGGTGGCGGTTACCCAGCGTTTGTCTGCTGTGGTGACTTTGTGCAGGTCGCCCGTGATGTTTAGGCGCACGCGGGGGGTGGTGGTGCCCGGCAGTATCGCCTTGACGGCGCGCTTTTTGTTGGTGATGGCCCCGCCGGTGGTAGCGCGGACATCCTCAAACCCGCCTGCGGGCACGCCCGAGTGCGACGCCACCCAGAGCTCGACCTCGCCCGGCTCGACCACGCGCTGCAGGGAGCGATCAGTGAAAGCAAACCGAGTTGTGGGCACGTCAAAACTGAGGCGCTTGGACTCGCCTGGTTGCAAAAATACCCGCTGATACCCCAACAAGGCCACCATTGGGCGCGGCGTGGCGCCAATCAGATCGCGGCCGTACAGTTGCACCACATCAGTGCCGGTGCGCTCGCCAGTGTTGGTAACCGTAACCTCCACCTGGAAACTGCGCCCCGCTGCGACCTGCGGATTGGTGACCACCAAATCGCTGTAAGCAAAATCGGTGTACGAAAGCCCAAACCCGAACGGCCTGGTGGGCGTGGAATCCGTGCTGGTCACATCAGAGGCGCCCCCCAACATGGGGTGCAAATACGAGTACGGCTGAGCGCCCGCCGAGCGCGGCAAGGACAAAGGCAGCCGACCGCTGGGGTTGATGTTGCCGTAAATGATGTCCGCAATGGCGTTGCCGCCCTCTTCACCAGGGAACGGGCAGAACAGCACAGCGGCAGGCTTGCGCGCGTTTTCGGCCGCTTTCTCTTCGGACGTGAGCAGTGGATTGCCAGAGGGCAGCGCCCAATCTAGCAGGTACGGGCGCCCCACCAGCAAAACCATAACAGTGGGCGTCCCGGTGGCCACGATGGCCTCCACTAGTTCGCGCTGCACTCCAGGCAGTTCCAGGCTCTCCGCGTCGTTGCCTTCGCCCACAGTGCCCCGGCCGAACAGACCCGCGCGGTCGCCCACCACCACGATGGCAACCTGCGCCTCGGCCGCTGCGGCCACGGCAGCCGCAAACCCGCTGCGGTCATCGCCCTCAACCTCGCAACCGAAAGCCTCAACGATTTGTGGATGGTGCGGGCCGCTGGCGTGCTCCAACCCCTCTTTTACAGTCGGAATATCGAAACCCCAAGGAGTATCGGGGAAATGCGCCAAAATGTGATTAGCGAAAGAATAGCAACCCTGCAAAGCCTCCCGCGAATCGGCATTAGGGCCAATCAAAGCGATTTTTGCGGGGTTTAGTTGGTTGGCGCCAAATAGCGGGAGAACAGGGTTTCCGTTGCTGGTTGGGAGATTTGACAACAATACAATGGATTCCTCCGCCAACTTTGCTGCCACACTGCGATGTTCGGGGGTATCTAAATCTATAACCGCCGGAGGTTCATCCTCATAAACAGTTTCATCCAATAACCCCAAAGCCTCTTTTTGCGCTAAATGACGCAAAACCGCGCGGTCAATGTAACGCTCGTCCAAAGAACCGTCGGCCACCTTTTCCACCAGCAAAGGATAAGCGTCCATGCCCGGCAACTCTACGTCCAACCCGGCCATCAGAGCCTGAGCAGCGGCGTCAGCGCGGTCGCCAGCCACCCCGTGCATAACGTTCAAAAACGCCACACCGAAATAGTCTGCAACCACTGTGCCGGTAAAGCCCCACTCCCCGCGTAAAATATCAGACAACAATTCAGAATTAATGTGCGAAGGAATACCGTCAATTTCATTGTAAGACGCCATTACTGAGCGAACGTTGCCATCCAAAACAGCCATCTCGAAAGGCGGCAAATAAATGTCTGCAATTTGACGAGGGCCCGCCTCCAAAGGCGCATGATTACGCCCCGCTTTAGTGCCCGAATATCCGACAAAATGCTTCAAAGTGGCGTCCACACCCGCAGCCTGCATACCCTGAACATATTTAGTGCCAATAGTGCCAACCACATACGGGTCCTCAGAAATCGCTTCCTCAGTGCGCCCCCAACGCGGGTCACGAATGACATCCAAAACGGGGGCCAACCCCAAATGCACGCCCATCTGCTTCATGGACTGCCCAATCAAATGGCCCATTTCGTACACCAAATCCGGGTCGAAAGTGGCGCCCCAAGCCAACGGCGCCGGGAACGTCGCCGCCTGCCACGCCGCCACCCCGGTCAACACCTCTTCATGCACCAACGCCGGAATCCCAAGCCGCGTATCGCGCTTGAGCCGCCGCTGCTCATCCCACAACCAAGCCGCCCGCGCCGCCGGTTCCACCGGCCTGGTGCCATAAACCCTAGTGTACTGGCCCAGCCCGTGCTCAGTGATCTCCGGCAGGGTGCGCCCCGCAGATCCGGTGGCCATTTCGCCCTGCATCGGCGCCACCACGTTGCCGCCCTGATCCGGCCAGAAACTCACGATTTGGGCGAGCTTTTCCTCTAGGGTCATTTTGCCTAGCAGGTCGGCGACCCGCTGGGACACTTGGGGCCAGTACGGGATTTCGTCGGCGTGGGCTAGGTGCTTGGGGGCCGAGGATTCGATGGGTTGGGGCGCCGGGGTTTCGACAGGCGGGCGGGCGGGATTGTGCGCCTCAACCGCCGGGGTTTGAGGGGCCGGGGTGATGGGGAGTGCAGCTTCGTTGGTCACAGACCCACCATACCCGCTCAAGGAGGCCAAAGGGGCTAGCGGGCACGGAAAATGGTACAATTTCGGCGCCGTCGCAAACGGTTTAGAAAATTTACGATAACGTTTACCTTATGACCGATCTGCCACTTGACGAGGTAGCCGTGGCGCTCGACGCGCCGAACGCCTCCAGAGTTACCATTCATGATGTCGCGCGTGAAGCTGGCGTTTCGGTTGCCACAGTTTCCAAAGTGGTCAACGGCCGCTACGGGGTGGCCCCCGCCACCGCTGCCCAAGTGATGACAGTAGTGGAAAAGCTCGGCTACGAATCCTCAATCGTGGCCTCGTCACTGCGACGCGGCTCCACCAACGTGATCGGAATCCTGCTGGGCGGCTTTGAGCCTTTCTCCACTGAAATACTCAAAGGCATTTCAGCACACGCCCTAGGGCGCGACTACCAGTTGCTCGCCTACTCGGGCGCCATCGCTGACGACCGCGAGGTCGGTTGGGAGCGCCGTTCCGTGTCCCGCCTGGCCGGCACCCTCATTGACGGTGCCATCATAGTGACCCCCACCGTGACCTTGCCCCGCACCAAAATGCCCATTGTGGCGATTGACCCCTATCACGACCCGGACGGCCCGCCCTTTGTGGATTGTGATTCCGAGGCGGGCGCGCGGGCCGCGACTGAGTACCTTTTGGAGCTGGGGCACACTAAGATAGGGCACATTCGCGGGCGGCTTGACTTGGAATCGGCGCTGGTGCGCGAGCGCGCTTGGCGCCAGGCTTTACTGGACGCCGGGATTGACCCAAACCCCGCCTGGATTCGGGACGGCGGCTATCGGCGCGAGTGGGCGTACGAGGTTGCGCTGGAGATGTTGCAGCAGAACGACCGTCCGACCGCGATTTTCGCGGCCAACGACCAGTCCGCGTTCGGCGTAATTGACGCCGCCCACGAGTTGGGCATAATGATTCCAGAGCAACTTTCGGTGATCGGGTTCGATGACATTCCCGAGGCTGCCATGGCAGAGCCGCGATTGACCACGGTGGCACAGCCGCTGCAAGAAATCGGCGCGAAAGCTTTTGACATGGTGATTGACATGCTCAAGGGCAAGCACGTGGAGCAGCACATTCGGGTTCCGGCCCGCGTGGTGAAGCGTGGGACCACCGGCCCAGCGCCACTCGCCGGTTGAGAAGGTGGTTTCGGGTGACTGACCGAGACCAATACATCGGGTAGTGAGCTCGCTGGTGGTTTCGACAGGCTCAACCACCGGAGGTTCTGTTGGTTGAGCCTGTCGAAACCACGGCACAACAACACTGCGCGGTAACACCGCGCCCTTAAACCTGGCGCAGCCGAGTTGGCAGAAGCCTAAAAACGCAGCGCACTATGTTAAGTCACTTGGCTCCGGTGGTTTCGACGGGGCTCAACCAACGGAATGCCTCAACCAACGGCGTATTACGAGGCGGCCTCCGGCGCGGCTTTCGCCTTCCGAGTACCAACCCGGCGCTTCGGCTCCGCGACCGTAGCCACCTCGGAGTGCGCCTTCAGTTCAACGTCCTTGCCGCCGGGGAAACTCGCCGCCTCCCGCAGCTCGCGATACTTGGTGACCAACATGCGCGTGGACGGGTCCTGATTGGCCAAAGCGCCCTCGGAGCCGGACACCGCCGGAGCCACCTGCAAGGCCAGCTTCTTGCCCAACTCCACGCCCCACTGGTCGAAGGAGTCAATGCCCCACACGATGCCCTGCACAAAAGTGAGGTGCTCGTACAGCGCAATCAACTGGCCCAACACTGACGGCGTCAACTCGGGAGCCAGGATCGAGGTGGACGGACGATTTCCACTGAACGTGCGCGCGGGTACCAACGCGTCCGGTGTGCCCTCGGCCCGCACCTCATCAGGGGTTTTACCGAACGCCAGCGCCTTGGACTGCGCAAAGAAGTTCGCTAGGAACAACTCGTGTACGTCGGCCCCGGCTGTGACCGCGCCACCGTCACCGGCGTTGTCCTTGAGCGGGTGCGCGGGCTTGGCGAACGCAATGAA